>DASVOW010000589.1:0-2559 GCA_036383155.1 Ktedonobacterales bacterium | reverse complement strand
GGTGGCGAGCAGTTGCGAGCGATGGGCACGCGTGTGCTGTGGGAGGGCGCGCACGATATCTTGTTTGAGGCTGTGGAAGAGTAATGGAGCGGGCGGTGGGTGAGCCAACCAGAGCGGCCGGCGGTTGAAACCGCGACCGGTGCCCGGCAGGCAATTGGTTTCGCTGCGCTCAGCCGCAAAGTCCCCCTACGGGGACCGGGGCGAGGCGACATTGTCTGAAGATGCGGATAATCGATAAGCCTTGAGGAGGATGCCCACCATGATTGACACTTTTGAGACGGACGACGCGGCGCTTGGCAGGCTCCTGGCCGTTGCGCGGGGCGACGAGCCCGCCGATCTGCTGCTCACCAATTGTCGTCTGGTTGATGTGTTCAGTGGTGAGGTCTATCCTGCCGAGGTCGCGTTGTGCGGCGGGCGTATAGCCGGGGTAAGCGCGACGCCGGGTGTCTATGCGGGCGAGGTGGTGCGTGATCTGGGCGGGCAGTTCGTGGCGCCGGGGTTTATCGATGCGCACGTGCATATCGAGAGCAGCCTGCTGACGCCTGCCGAGTTTGCTACGGCTGTCGTTCCCTGCGGTACGACGGCAGTGGTGTGCGATCCGCACGAGATTGCGAACGTGTACGGGTTGGAAGGCATTCGCTACATGCTCGACGCCAGTGAGGGGCTGGCGTTGCGGGTGTTCGTGATGCTGTCGCCATGCGTGCCCGCGACTGATATGGAGACGGCGGGCGCTACGCTGACAGCGGCGGATCTCGCGTCACTGCTGGATCGGGCTCGTGTGCTTGGCATCGCCGAGATGATGAATTATCCCGGTGTTGTGGCCGGGGCGAACGATATGCTGGCGAAGCTGAAGCTAGGTCACGGTGGCCGGTTGCGCGTGGACGGGCATGCACCGTTGCTCAGCGGGCAGGCGCTGCAGGCTTATGTGGCGACGGGCATCTCGTCCGACCATGAGAGCGTCTCGGCGGCGGAGGCGATGGAAAAGCTGCGCGCGGGGATGCACGTGCACATTCGGGAAGGATCGACGGCCAAGAACCTCGATGCGCTACTGCCAATCGTTACGACACACACGGCGCGCTTCTGCTCATTCGCGACGGATGACAAGCAGCCGGAGGATCTGCGACGCGAGGGGCATCTCGATCATGTGATCCGCCGGGCGATTGCGGCGGGGCTCGATCCGGTCGTGGCGATTCAGATGGCGACGATCAATACGGCGCGCCATTATGGGCTGCATGATATGGGCGCTGTTGCGCCGGGCTACCGCGCCGACCTTGTTGTTTTTCCCCAACTCGACGAGCCACGTATCAGTCAAACGATTTGCGCGGGGGAGATTGTAGCCGAGCAGGGGCGTATGCTGGCGCCGCAGGTGAATCTCACGGCCGCACCACAACGGTCGCTGCAGGTCGCGGGACTCTCGGCACGCTCGTTTGTTTTGCCGGTCGAGGGGACGCACGTGCGTGCGATTGAGGTAATCCCTGAGCAGATCGTGACGCGGGAGCAGGTGGTGGAGATCGTGGCTCGCGATGGCCACGTGCAGGCCGATCCGTCGCGCGATCTGCTCAAGATCGCGGTGGTCGAGCGGCATCAGGGTACGGGAAATGTCGGGGTTGGGCTGCTGCGGGGCTTTGGGCTGCGCTCGGGAGCGATTGCATCGAGCATTGCGCATGACTCGCATAATATTGTCGTGATCGGCGCGACAGATGCCGATATGTTGCTGGCGGCGCAAACTGTCGCGGAGATGGGCGGTGGCCTGTGCGCGGTAGACGATGGGCGGGTGCTGGCTACGTTATCGCTGCCAATCGCTGGGTTGATGTCGGATCAGCCGTTGGAGGTGGTGCGTACGGCAATGGCGCATCTGCTCGAAGCGGCGCACGGGCTGGGCTGTCTGCTCGCCAATCCCTACATGGCGATGGCTTTCCTCGCGCTACCTGTCATTCCAGATCTCAAAATTACGGATAAAGGGCTGGTAGACGTGCGCGCCTTTGCGCTTTGCTCACCGTACGTGGAGTCGCCGGAGAGTTAGGCGCGACACATGCCAACCATTACTAATTCTTTGTTATTCTCAGGAGTCTCTTGCCATGCCGTCTTTGTTGATCAAACACGCTGCCCTGCTCGTGACGATGGATGATGCCGACACGCGTATTTCAGACGGCGGGGTGTATGTCGAGGATAATGTCATCCGGCAGGTGGGGCCAACGAGTGAACTGCCACAAACGGCTGATAGCGTCATCGATGCTTCCAAGATGATGATCCTGCCTGGGCTGGTAAATACACATCACCACTTCTATCAGACGCTGACACGCAATATCCCGGCGGCACAAGATGCAAACCTCTTTACCTGGCTGCGAATGCTCTATCCAATCTGGGCCGGGCTGACACCGGAGGCTATCTACGTCAGCACGAAGACGGCGATGGCGGAGTTGATGCTCTCAGGTTGCACGACGACGAGCGACCATACGTATATCTGGCCAAACGGCGCGCGGCTCGACGATCAGATTCGGGCGGCGCGCGAGATGGGGATGCGCTTTCACGCGGCGCGCGGCTCGATGTCGGTAGGAG
>DASVOW010000588.1:0-10038 GCA_036383155.1 Ktedonobacterales bacterium | reverse complement strand
ATCGCACCGCCGAACCAGCTCAAACACCCGCGACTAACAGGACCAGAAAGTCGCCAATGCGCGTCGGCACCATGGCCGGCAGTTCATGTAGCGTATTCCTCGAACACAAAGGAGGAAGGCGTGATACCCGATAAGTTTGAGTACGTCGCGCCAGCGACCATGCAAGAGGCTATTGCATTCCTCGAGCAGCATCCCGACGAGGCAAAAATCCTGGCTGGCGGGCAAAGCCTGATCCCACTGATGAAGTTCCGACTCGCCAGTCCCGCCTATTTAGTAGACCTCCAAAAGCTGCCGAACCTCGACATCTTGCAAGAGCGTGACGGCAGTCTCGTCATCGGTGCAATGGTGCGCGAGTCACTGCTGGAAACGTCCCCGCTCATCCAGCGGCGCTATCCCGCGCTACACGACACCAGCGGCGTCATAGCCGACCCACTCGTGCGCAATTTCGCCACGATCGGCGGGAATCTAGCTCATGCCGATCCAGCCAACGATCACGCGGCGACGATGCTCGCTCTGCGCGCATCCGTTGTAGCCGAGGGTCCCAATGGTCGCCACCAGATACCAATCGATGACTTCCTGGTGGATACGTTTGAGACGGCGCTCGCGCCAGACGAGGTACTCGTTGAGATCCACGTACCCCAGCCCGCGCCGCACAGTGGCTCCGCTTACCGCAAGCTCGAACGTAAAGTCGGCGATTACGCGATTGCCGGTGTAGCGGTGCAGCTCACGCTCGATGGCGATGTCTGCACCCAGGCCGGCATCGGCCTTACCAACGTCGGCTCCACAGCGCTGCGAGCAATCCACGCGGAGAACTTCCTGCGCGGCAAGCGCCTCGACGAAGAAACCATACGCGAAGCCGCGCGGCTCGCCGCGACAGCTGCCCAGCCTTCCACAGACCTGCGCGGCCCAGCCGAGTACAAGGCAGCAATGGTGCGCACCCTGACAACGCGAGCGTTGCGCACAGCCACCCAGCGTGCGATGGAAGGAGCGCCACAATGACCCAGAAAGTAACCCTGACGATCAATGGGCAACGCTATGAGGCGGAAGTTGAGCCTCGGCTCCTATTGGCGCATTTCATCCGCGAAGTGGCGAATCTCACCGGCACGCACATCGGCTGCGACACGACAAGTTGCGGCGCCTGCACGGTACTCGTCAACGGCGTGCCCGCCAAATCCTGCACCCTCTTCGCCGTGCAGGTGAATGGCGCCGAGATTAGCACAGTGGAAGGCCTGGAGCGCAATGACAAGTTGCATCCCATCCAGGAGGGCTTCTTTCAAGAGCACGGCCTGCAATGTGGCTTCTGCACACCAGGCATGATGATGACCGCTGTAGCGCTGTTGGAGCGCAACCCCGACCCCACAGAAGATGAGATACGCCAAGCGATCTCTGGTAATCTCTGCCGCTGCACCGGCTACGTAAATATCGTCAAATCCATCCAGTATGCCGCGAATGCGCAACGCGAGGCCAGCGCGGTGCCGTCGGCGGCCGTCGCAGCGGAGGTGGTGCCATCATGACAACTGCAATTCAGGGCATGGGCCACAGTGTCAAGCGCAAAGAAGATCCCCGCTTTCTGCGTGGCAAAGGCAACTACGTAGACGACATCAAGCTGCCTGGCATGCTCTATATGGATATCGTCCGCAGCCCCTACGCCCACGCGAAAATCACCAACATAGACGCCTCCAAGGCACTCGCGCTCCCCGGCGTGCTGGCGGTCATCACCGGCAAAGACCTCGACGCGGCGGGCTTGGCATGGATGCCGACGCTGATGAGCGATAAACAGATGGTGCTGCCGGTGGATCGCGTGGTCTACCAGTCGCAAGAGGTCGCGGCAGTGATTGCCACCGAGCGCTACATCGCCGCCGACGCCGTGGCGCTGGTAGACGTCGAGTACGAGCCGCTCACGCCAGTCGTGGACCCCAAGAAAGCACAGTTGCCTGACGCCCCCCTTGTCCGTCCCGACCGCGAAACCAAGAGCAACCACATCTGGCACTGGGAAG
Organism: Ktedonobacterales bacterium; assembly: GCA_036383155.1. Taxonomy (GTDB): domain Bacteria; phylum Chloroflexota; class Ktedonobacteria; order Ktedonobacterales; family JADMIN01; genus DASVOW01. The sequence continues at coordinate 8,041 of DASVOW010000588.1, read as the reverse complement.
CGGGCGACCAGGCTCGCACCGATGAGTTATTCTCTCAGGCGGAAGTCGTCGTCAAGCAGGATCTCTATATCCCACGCATTCACGTCTCGTCCATCGAGACGTGTGGCTGCATCGCCTCCTTCGACAAAGTCAGTGGCAAGCTCACGGTCTATATGACCACCCAGGCGCCGCACGCGATCCGCACGGTCTTCTCGCTGGTCAGTGGTATCCCTGAGCATAAGATTCGCATCATCTCGCCCGACATCGGCGGCGGCTTCGGCGGCAAAGTGCCGGTCTACCCTGGCTACGTCATCGCCACAGTCGCTTCGCTCCAGACCGGGCACCCTATCAAGTGGATCGAAGACCGATCGGAGAATCTGCAAGCCGACAGCTTCGCCCGTGACTACCACATCAGCGCCGAGCTGGCGGCCAAGCGCGATGGCACCATGCAGGCGCTCCGCGTCAAGACACTCGCCGATCACGGCGCATTCGACGCCGCCGCAAACCCTTCGAAGTTTCCCGCAGGGTTATTCAGCGTCGTCACCGGCTCGTACGAGCTTGAGGCCGCGCACGTCGAAGTAGACGGCGTCTACACCAACAAGCCTCCCGGCGGCGTTGCCTATCGCTGCTCCTTCCGCGTCACTGAGGCTGTCCATACCATCGAGCGCATGGTAGACACATTGGCAGACCAGCTTCACATGGATGCCGCCGAGCTCCGCTTCAAGAACTTCATTCCCGCAGAGAAGTTCCCCTACAAATCCCCCACCGGCTGGGAGTACGACAGCGGCAACTATGCCGCAGCGCTGCGTCTGGCAATGGACAAGGTCGGTTACGACGATCTGCTGAAAGAGCAAGCTGAGAAGCGCGCCAAAGGCGAGTTGATGGGCATCGGCATCTCCACCTTCACGGAGATCGTCGGTGCGGGTCCGTCGCATACCTTCGACATCCTCGGCATCAAGATGTTCGACAGTTGCGAGATTCGCGTGCATCCGACCGGCTCGGCTGTCGTGCGTATCGGCGTGCAGACACAGGGGCAAGGTCACGAGACCACCTTCGCGCAGATCGTCGCCGAAGAGTTGGGGCTGCCGGTGGAGAATATCGTCGTCGAGCACGGCGACACCGACACCGCCCCCTATGGATTGGGCACCTACGCCAGCCGCAGCACGCCCACCGCAGGCGCCGCGACTGCCATAGCCTCGCGCAAGATTCGCGACAAGGCGAAGAAGATTGCCGCACATATTCTGGAGGTTGACCTCGACGACCTCGAATGGACGAATCACCAGTTCCAGGTCAAGGGTGTCCCAGGCAAGGCCGTAACCATGACGCAAGTCGCTTTCGCCGCCTACACCAATTTCCCGCAGGGAATGGAAGCCGGCCTGGAAGCGGTCGACTACTACGACCCTCCCAACCTGACCTTCCCCTTCGGCGCCTACATCTGCGTCGTAGACATTGACCGGGGAACCGGCGAGGTCAAGATCAGGCGCTTCATGGCGGTGGATGACTGCGGCAACATCATCAACCCCATGATCGTCGAAGGCCAGATTCACGGCGGACTGACAATGGGCATGGCGCCATCACTGCTCGAAGAAATCACCTACGATGAGCAGGGGAACATGCAGCAGGGAACATTGATGGAATACCTGCTCCCCACCGCGATGGAGACGCCCGCCTGGGAGACGGACAAGACCTACACACCGTCGCCGCATCATCCGCTCGGCGCGAAAGGCGTCGGCGAATCGGCAACCGTAGGCGCGCCGCCGGCCATCGCCAACGCGGTTGTAGACGCGCTGAGCCACCTGGGCGTCACACATATCGACATTCCAGTCACACCGTGGAAGGTCTACAAAATTCTCGAAGAGCACGGGGTGGCGGAGGCGTAAGCCATGCACTTTGAGGGCCAGCAAACAATCAATGCGCCTGTCCAAACCGTCTGGGCGTACTTCATGACCCCCGACAAGGTCGCGGAGTGCGCTCCAGGCTTCCAGTCTATGGAGATCCTCGGACCGGATCACTTCAAGCCAAAGCTAGCCGTTGGCGTTGGAGCGGTAAAGGCAAACTTCACCTTGGACGTGACGCTCACCGACGTACAAGAGCCATCTCACATCGCCATGCAGGCGCACGGCGTGGCGGCAGGCAGTGCCGTAGACATGCGCAGCGCGATGGATCTGGTGACCGAATCCGACACAACCACCACCATGCGCTGGACGGCGGATGTCAACGTCAGCGGGACGATAGCCAGCATGGGCGCGCGCTTATTGGAGGGGACGGCGAATAAGCTGACGGCCAAGTTCTTTGACTGCCTGCGCCAGAAGCTGGAAACGCCGTCCACTGCTGCGACATGAGTGAGGGGAAAGACGATGGAGCCTGACATTCTCGAAGAAGTGCAGCGCTTGCGCTCCGAGCGGCGCGCCTTTGCCCTCGCAACCGTCGTATCAGCGAAACAACCCTCATCGGGCACGCCCGGTGCGCGAGCCATCGTCTTGGCGAACGGAGAGATCGAGGGCTGGGTCGGAGGTCACTGTGCCCAACCCACCGTTGTCCGCCAGGGACTCGAAGCCTTGGCCGATGGCTCGCCGCGTCTGGTAGTGCTCCGCCCCGATGTCCAGCCGGAGAGCGCGCCAACGACAGTTGGCGTAGTGCAGGTACCCATGCTCTGTGCCAGCGAAGGCGAGTTGCAGGTTTTCGTCGAGCCGTTCCTGCCCAGGATCGAGCTGGTTGTCATTGGCGCCTCACCCGTTGCCCAGACACTCGCGCGTATGGGGCGCCTCCTCGATTTCGATGTGTTCGTCTGTGACGCCACCGCCGACATGGAGACGTTTCCCGACGCACACCGGCTCATCCACAGTCTTAGCGCCCTGACGCCGCAGCTCACGCCACATAGCTACGTCGTCATCGCCACTATAAACACCTACGATGAAGATGCGGCGCGAGCAGCACTGGAAAGCGAGGCCAGCTATGCCGGCGTAGTAGCCAGCCAGAAGCGCCTCGCCGCAATTCAGACCGCCCTTCGCGACCAGGGCGTCTCCGAACAGCGTGTAAACCGGCTGAAACGGCCCAAAGGCTTGCCAGGCCCCACATTGCGGCCTGGAGAGATCGCATTCAGCGTCATGGCCGAGTTATTAGAAATGCGCCGCCAGCGGGTCGGCTTCGATCTCGAGACACCGCCGTCTCCACGCCCTGTAGCGATTGATCCTATCTGCGGCATGGAAGTAGATATCGCCACGGCGCGCTACATAAGCGAGCGCGGCGGCCAAAAATACTACTTCTGCTGCGCGGGCTGCCAAGCCACGTTCGAGGCATCAGGATAATGGCGCGCGTACGCCTCCCTCGCAGGTGCAACTACACGTCCAGCCGGCTTCGAGACATTGGCGTTGACAGACAGCGAGTTACCCAGCACGTATTGACAGCCATAGTGCATGCAGACTATCAAGCCGTCGTTTCTCCGATCTGGTGGGAGGCGAGATCTTCGAGCAGCGTAAGCAGCCCACTGTGGTCCAGGTCACCCTGCCCGCGCGCCTCTAACGTGGCAAACAGCTGATCGACCAGCGCCGTCCCGGGAAGTGGCACCTGATTCGCGCGCCCCGTCGCCAAAGCAATGCCCAGGTCCTTATGGTGCAAGGCGACGCGAAATCCCGGCATAAACCTATGCGCCAGCATGCCCTCTCCTCGCAAATCTATGACGCGATTGGCAGCCAGCCCCCCGCTCAGCACGTGCAGGATCGTCGCCGGATCGACCCCGGCTTTCGACCCCAACACCAGTGCTTCACTCACCGCCTCGATAGTCATCGCGACGACGATCTGATTGCAGGCTTTCACGACCTGCCCCGCGCCGCTCGTACCCACGTGGGTAATTGTCTTTCCCATCACCTCGAAAATGGATTGGCAGCGAAGAAAAACGTCGTGGTCCCCGCCGACCATAATCGAGAGCGTCCCCGCGATAGCCCCCTTATCTCCACCGCTCACCGGCGCATCGAGCATGCTGACGCCGCGCTCGGCCAGCCTCGCAGCCAATGAGCGAGCCACCAGCGGCGAGATCGTGCTCATGTCGATGACGATGAGCCCAGCGTGTGCTCCCGCGAGAATGCCCTCCGGCCCCGTGACGACCTCCTCGACCTGGGGCGCGTCTGGCAGCATCGTGATTACCACATCACTCTGCTCCGCAACCTCTCGTGGATGCTCCGCCGCGCGCGCCCCTGCCGCAAGAAACTCATCCGTCACGGCCTGCCGATGGTTCTGCACGATGAGCGGATAGCCAGCCTTCAACAGATTGTGGGCCATTGGTCTGCCCATGACGCCCAGACCAATGAAGCCGATCGTCTCGCGCATCCTGTCTAGCCTTTCATGCCTTTTTCCTGCATTATAGCTCGGACGGCGCGCCCTCCATGGGAGGAGCCTGCCACTCAAGCCAATGGGTCTGGCACAGCGGTACTCCAGAATGGCGGACAAATCGGGCCGACCAGTACAGCACACGCCCGGCATGACGGGCGCGCCGTCGAGCATAATGCGCGAGGTTAAAGCACTGAACCATCAGCCAGAGATCAACTGGCGCGCGAATCTTCCAGGTTTCCACCGAGATAGAGAGCGCTGATCTCGGAATTGTTAAGGATGCTCTGCGCCGGGCCTGTCAGTCGCACTTTCCCGCTCTCCATCACCACACCATGCGTGGCAATGCCGAGACCACTGCGGACGTTCTGCTCGACCAGCAGAATCGTGCGGCCAGCCTCGTTCATGGTCTTGACCGTCTTGAACATCTCCTTGGCCGTCTTTGGATCCAGGCTCATGGAGGGCTCGTCGAGCAACACAAGAGCAGGATCAAGCATCAGCGAGCGCGCAAACTCCACCTGGCGCTGCTGCCCGCCGGAGAGGCTACCCGCTTTTTCGCCGGCGCGTTCCTTGACAATCGGAAAGAGCGCCTCCACCTCTTCGAGTCTGCGCCGTACAAGGGCGGCATCACTCAACATATAGGCCCCCAACTCGACGTTTTCACGCACCGTCAAAGCTGGAAACAGGCTGTGGGCCTGAGGCACGAGCGCAAGGCCACGTGCCAGGATCTGTTGTGGGCGTAATCCGCGTATGGGCTTGCCGTCGAAGGTAATCTCGCCTTTGCGCGGCTTGAGCAGACCACTGATAGCGGCCATCACGGTGGACTTGCCTGCGCCGTTGGGTCCAACGATACAGGTGATCGAGCCCTTCTCTACGCCAAGGTCGACGCCCCTGAGCACGTCGCCCCCACCGTAGCCAGCATACACGCCGTCGAGCTGCAGCAACATGATCTCAGTCTCCTAGATAAGCCTCGAGCACTGCCGGATTTCCCCGCACCTCCTCGGGAGCGCCCTCGGTGAGCAGGGATCCCCGATGCATGACGGCGACCTTGTCGCACAGGCTCATGACAAATTGCATATTGTGCTCGACGATGAGGAACGTGATGCCGCGCTTGTTGAGCGTCTTGATGCGGTCCGTCAGTTGCGCCGCCAGCGTAGGGTTGACACCGCCGGCAGGCTCGTCGAGCAGCACCACCTCAGGTGCGGCGATTAGGATCATCGCGAATTCGAGCAGCTTCTTCTGCCCGTACGAGAGATTCTCCGCGGGCGCGTCGGCGAGGTGGGAGATACCCACGAAATCAAGCAACTCTTGCGCGTGCGCCCGCTCGTGCGGCGCAGTCCACCGGCTAAGCAAGGCGCGGATGCCGTGACGCTGCACGGCGATGTGCATGTTCTCCATGACCGTGAGCCGTGGGAAGATACGCACGAGCTGGAATGTCCGGCCCAGCCCCAGGCCGAAGATCGTGCTGGGGTTGGCGTTGGTAACGTCGGTCCCTTTGAAAGTGACCGTGCCCGCATCAGGTCGCTCGTAGCCGGTGATCACGTTAAAGAGCGTCGTCTTGCCCGAGCCATTGGGACCGATCAGCCCTGTAATTGAGCCTTGCTCGACCGTCAGTGAGCAAGTATCGAGCGCGCTGATGCCACCAAACGCTTTAGAAATGCCATGGACCTCAAGGAGACTCATCGGCCCGACCTCAACCTTTCTCCACGACGACCGGCTGGCGCTCCGGTGCTACAGGACTGCCGCCGGCCCCACTTCGTGCGCGCCATGCCGCCCAGAGCCTGTAGAGCGAGCGGACGATGCCCTGAGGCAGCAGCAGCATGATGACCAAGAACAGCGCACCGAGGAAGATTTGATAGTACCCGGTTGGCGCCTGTAGGCTGAAGTACTGCTGGGCAGGTTCCAGGATCAAGGCGCCAACAACCGGCCCCGCAAGTGTGCCAATGCCGCCCAGGAACGCCATCAGGACAATGGTGATCGACAAGGCAGGGTCAAAAGCGTACGGGGGATAGATCGAGCCTACGAAATAGGCGTACATCGCGCCGATCATGCCGATGAAGAAAGCCGAGATCACGAACGCTGTCAGCTTGCTCGCCCCGGTCCGCACGCCCAAACCCTCGGCACGGTCTTCGTCGTCGCGGATGGCGAGCAGCCACAGGCCATACCGCGAGCTGCGAATGTACCACGACACCAGAAGAGCAAGCACCAGAATCGCGAGCTGGATGTAGTAATACGGCAGGAGGTACCAGTCAGGGTCAAATCCATCACCGGGCAAGAATATCCCGGCGGAGCCCAAGGTGATGCCACGCAGATTGAAGGCGAGCAGTTGGAAGATGAACACCGTGATGAGCGTGATGACTACAAACGCATGTCCGCGCGTGCGTAACGCAATCCACCCGAGCGGAATCGCGCAGAGAGCGGCGATGAGCCCTCCGACAGGTACCAGCAGGAAGAGGCTGAATCCGCCGGGCAGATGCTGGTTCACTGTAATCAACGACATCGCATAGGCCCCAAAGCCAAAATAGGTCGTGTGTCCCAGCGCGTTGTAGCCCGTGTAGCCCGAGAAAATGTTCCACGACGTCGCTAACGACGCGAATATCAGGGTAAAGACGGCGACTCGAGCCAAGGCGAGATCAGGCACTACGAGCGGAAACGCCACCGCCGCAGCAAGCAGGAGGAGCGGCCAGACAATCTTGATCAGACGCGGGTTCGGGGATCGTTTCATGTCCAGGTACTCCTACCTCATTGTTTGCGTGTGGCGAGGCGGCCGAAGAGCCCCTGCGGGCGGAACAACAGCAGCAGCACGAGTGCGAAGAAGAACACCGCGCTCGACCACGTCGGCGACCATACGACGGCCGTCACGTCAGACAAGACGAGCATGATGATGGCGCCTATTAGCGCGCCTTCAACGCTCCCCAGGCCGCCCAGGATGATGATAGCAAACAGGCGGGTAATGAGGTCGTACCAGCTGTTGTTGTTGAACGAAGTCGTCGCGCCGTACGCCATGCCGCCTGCCGCAGTAAGCGCCACGCCGATCGCGAAGGTGATCGCCGAGACTCGCTCGACGTCGATGCCGATGAGCTGGGCGGCCGTGCGATTCTGCATCAGTGCGCGGACACTGCGCCCGAATTTGGTCCGGTAGAGCAGAAAAAAGAGCGCCGCAATAAGCACCACAGCCAGGATGAATGCGAAAATATAGATGTACGCGACGTAGAAATTCCCGATTTTCACGCCGCTCGACACATACCATGCATCCAGCGCGTAATTCGTGGTACCAAATCTCACGCCCAGTATGCCTTCGATCACCAGCCCGATGCCAAAGGTAACCAGGATCGAGAGTTGTGTGCGGTCCCGCTTGATCGGGCGAATAAAGGCAACCTCGACGCCAAGTCCGAGCAGGAACATCAAGGGCATAGTGATTAGCAGACCGACGAACAGGTCGATATGGAATTGCTGCTGGAGGACAAGGCTCAAAAAGGCAGCCAGAATCACGTAAGCCGCCTGAGCGACGTCTATGATGTCCAGCACGCCAAAGATCAGGCTCAGCCCAGTGGCCATGAGTGCATACACGGTACCGGTGAGGATTCCCCCCAACACCGCATCGAAGATGGTGACAGGGTCGAATTCGAGGGGCACGCCATGCCCTCCTTCGCTTGTGCAGTGTCAAGTTACTGGTCGATTGGTTGCCCCGCAGCACCCAGCTTGCGGGGAATCGGAAGGTAGCGCGAGAGATGGATAG
>DASVOW010000587.1:0-7192 GCA_036383155.1 Ktedonobacterales bacterium | reverse complement strand
AAGACATGTACGAAGTCTTCCTGATACGCAACGTCCTCGAGCGCATTACCTTCCGCCGCACTGCGCAAACCATCACGCCCGAAGCGTGCGATGAGCTTCAGGCGCTAATCGACAAGATGCTGCGCGCCGCCGATCAGGACGATATCATCTCCGTGCTCAACTTCGACATGCAGTTCCACACAAACATCTGCCAGTGGTCCGGCAACCATACATTGCTCTCCGTCTGGGCGCCATTGCGCGCACAGATTCAGCGCTTCGTAGTCCAACACTACCAGGACTACTTTTCCAACATCCAGGAGCTTGCCCTGAGCCATCAGCCGCTGGTTGACGCCCTGCGCGCCAACGACGTCGAGCGCGCGGTGCAAGAGATAGAGACGCATGTCATGCGCGCGTGGTCTGGTTCGAGCCGCGACACCGCCACGTCTACTCTTCACGATGAGCATTAACGGGAGCCTATCCGCTCCCCTATGATCGAATGCTAGCCAGCATCGACGGCGATGCTCCTCGATCCATACAATGGAGTACCCATGATCGGCACCCAGTTGACCACCCACAAGCGCCAGCGCCAGCCGCTGAAGCGCACAGTCTTGCGCGCCATAGACGTGGTTGGCTACAACCTGCTCCGTCTGATCATCCTCATCGCCTTCCTGCTGCCTCTCCTCTGGATGCTGCTCAACTCCCTCAAGACACCGCTTGATATCAACACGACCCCCCCGTCGCTCATCTTCAAGCCGACACTCGCAAACTACGACACTGTCTTCCAGTCACAAAACTTCCTCCAATTCATGTGGAACAGCCTGCTCGTGGCAGCCGGATCGACCATCGTTAGCCTCATACTGGGGCTACCTGCCGCCTACACCATTGCGCGCTACCAGCAGCGTGGTCTGGCCGTGCTGATTCTCATGGGGCGCATGATTCCAGGCATCACACTCCTGATTCCCTGGTTCATCCTCTTCCGTCAGGTTCACCTCATCGACACCTACGCGGCACTCATCCTCACCCACATGCTCGTCGGCCTGCCCTTCATTGTCTGGGTCATGATCCCCTTCTTTGAGGCGATACCCCGCGAGCTAGACGAGGCGGCGCGCATCGACGGCGCATCCATGCTCTCCGCCCTCGTGCGCATCATCCTCCCCCTTTCCGGCCCTGGTATCATATCAGCATCAATACTGGCCTTTGTGTTCTCCTGGAACAACTTCCTGTTCTCCATCATATTCGCCACGGAAAGAACAAAAACGCTCCCGGTCGCCATCTTCAACTTCATCTCCTACGCGCAGATCGACTGGGGCGGGCTGATGGCTGCTGCCGTCGTCATCACCGTGCCGGTCCTGATCATCGCGCTCCTCACACAGCGCTGGATCGTCCGTGGGCTCACCGAGGGCGCCATCAAGGGCTAAGACCCGAGACGCTGCATCGCGCCGCGCAACACGGTGCGGAGAACGCAACCGCAAGAAAGGGGAAACCAGCATGTCGCCAACGCAAGATGACTTCGACACGAAGCAGCGGGCTACATATTCGGGACTCCAGCGCCAGCTCGGCTTCATCGCCGAGTTGCGCGTGAAAGCTGTGATCGTTCTCTGCCTGATCGGCGCGATCTTCGGTATCGCCACCACCGTCGCGTTGCTCCTGCTCCATGACGAGTCTGTCCTCGCGAACAATCTCATCGTCGTCGAGCAAGAGCGCACCCTCACCCAAAAGATTGTCAGCGACTCAAACGTCGTCATCGCGTCAGGCGATCAGGGCTATCAACAGGATCTGACCACGAGCCTGCAAGACTGGACCGCCAAACACGACATGCTCCTGGCGCGTCTCGGACCGAACGAGCGCGCGCTGCTCAATGCCGCCGACACCAATTACAACGCGCTGCAACAGCAGGCTGCCTCGCTCATCGTGCAAGCCGACCCAACACAGCCGCCACCGACCGACGTGCAGATGCGCTTCGAGATGTACTCGCTTCAGGGGCAAGCCGATATCTACATCACGGCGCTTGAGCGCGTCAGCCAGCAACTACAGAGCTATTCTCGCTCCGACACACTCAAGATTTACCAATCGACCATCGTGTCGGGCATCACCCTGACCGTGATGTTAACGCTCATCTGGCTCGTCGTCTTCCAGCCTGTCATCAAGCGCCTGCACAGCAACGTGCTCGACATCACCAAAACCGAGCGCGAAGTGCGCGAAATCCTCGTCGAAGCGCAACGCTCGGTCGACGAAATCCAGCCGCTCGTGACCGAAGTGATTCCGGGCACCTACACCGTGCAAAATGGCAGCAACGGCGTCTATTTCGTCCACTACGTCGAAGGCCGCGGCTTCCGCTGTAGCTGCCCCTGGTACAAGCGCACCGGCGTATGTCTGCATACCCGCTGGGCGCACGCAAAACACCAGGAGCTCACCGCTGCCGCCTCAGGCGACGACAACACCGCCCTCCCCGCCTGAACCAACCGAGCTACACGCTCCCAGCGCCTCGCCACGCAGACGGTGGAGCGTGTGGAGTGCTACCGTTGCTCCCCCACCTACCCTCGCTCCCGTTCTTCGTGCCGCGCTGGCGTCTGTGCCTTTGTCAGCCAGAGCGAGATATGCTCCGGCTGCAACGCCTCGTCCACCGTTGCCACCAATTCGCGCGACAGCGTGCTCAGGTCCACTTGACTGCGCAGCGTCACCCCAAAGGTCTGAAGCACGCGCTCGGCATCATATGCGCTCCGAAAGAAGCGGGAATCGATGATGTGCTGGATGCGGCGCCGCAGTGGCTGGAAGATGGCGGCGATCAGCGCAGAGCGTCGTGGCATACGCGAAGAATCCTTCCATACTGGTGACGAAGAAGATGGCCAGCAGTCCGGCGAGCGCGACGACACCCGCTCGGGCAAAGAGCAACCGGCGCCCCCCGGCCGCGCCCAACAGCACCGACGGTAGCACGAGCACACCCCATTCATCCTTGCATACGCCAGAGTGCGGGCATGCGGGCAATCACTGCGTGTTCCCTCGCCAGTAGTTCCAGGCTCCTTAGCCTACAGTATATCCCGTCGCACACCGCTGCGCCCACGCCACCGCGCCCCTGGCGTCGCACGCTCCCCAGCCCACTCCTCCCCTCTCCACCACCCTGCCCGTGCCTAGAGCTGTCAAAGCGGCCGACACACAGCCCGAGCCGCCGAGCATCCCCATCATCGGGCGGGACGCGCGACCACTTCACCCCAGAGATCTGCTGTACCCTGCTGCGCAACTACATGCGTGGCTGGCGCAATCGCGTGCTGAATTGGGTCCGTCCATATGTGATTGACGGCCTGGCCTATCACTTCGTCGACGGCTACAGGGTGCAGCTCTGGGTGCTCAGGCGCGACCAGGACCAGCTGATCCTGGCGACCCCGGAGGATCTGCGCAATGAGTACATCCCGCTCTGGAGGAGGAGCAGCAGCGGATCGCTGAGGCACGCCGCTGGTCACGCGTACAACTGGCGTCAACACGCTAAACTGTACACGCGAAATACGAAAAGGGCCACATGGGTGATTCCCTGTGGCCCGATGTATTTGTGTTGTTGCTATGTGGAGAGCTGGCGACGGTAGCGCAAGAAGGGGCGCTCGACAAGCCAGTAGATGGCAACGCTCCAGGCGAGGATCAGTCCGACGAGGACCAGTGGGGGCAAGGGAGCGCCCACACGAGCGTTGAGCGTGGCGATGGGCATGTGCCAGAGATAGAGACTGTAGGAGAGGAGGCCCAGCGTGGTGAGTGGGCGCAGACTGAAGAGCTTGCCCCAGGATCGCGGCAGGCAGAGCACGATGAGGACGAGAGCCAGCATGCACAGGCCAAAGGTCCAGTCGCCTGCAATGGCCCAGTCGATGGCCCAGCCGCCATGAACACTGGCATCCGGCCAGTAGAAGGCCTGCGGCCCCTCGTAGCGACCGGAAGCAAACGTCGCCCATAAGCTACAGTAGAGCAGCCCCGCGCCCGCGAGCGGCATAAGCGTCAGAGCTAGGGTGCGTTGCTGGGCCTGCGTCCAGTGTTGCTGCTCGATGGCCCAGACGTAGAAGAGACTCGCGAGCATGCCCAGCGCGAAGAGTTCGAGGAACTTGCCGCGAATGCCGAACAGGAGCGAGCAGGCCAGCCCCACCAGTCCTGGCGCATCCGCTGGATCCGCTATGCCGAGCGCATAGTGCACCCAGGTGGCAAAGCTGCGTATGGCCAGGCCGACGAGGATCAGCAGCAGCAGGGCGAGGACCACCCGTCGCAGCGAGCGCAGGCGGGACAGGCTCCAGGCGAGGAGTGGCAGGACCAGATAGAACTGCCACTCCACAGTGAGGGACCAGAGCGGGCCATCGACTTGACGCAGCACTGGATTGACGCCTGCGATGAGATCAAAGGGCGCACGATGGAGATCGTACAGGAGAAAGAGGCTGGGGAGGAGCTGTCCCCACGGGAGCTGGGTGAGGGCAGCGCCGAGTCCGGGTCCTTGTCGCGCCGCGACGGCAACCATGAGGCTGACAATGCAGACCAACACCAGGAGATAGCAAGGGAAGATGCGCCGCACGCGCCGCTGCCAAAACAGCAGGGGGTGTGGCCACGGCACCTGGTCGCGGTTGGGATGGACCAGCGCACGCGCATAGGGCAGGAACAGCAGAAACCCTGAGAGGACAAAGAACAGGTGGACGCCGACCTGTGCATTCAACGCCGTGAAGCGCAGCAACCCAAAAGTGGCGCCGCTGCCGCCGAGGAGGGGCGAAAACCAGTAGAGGTGGCACCAGAGGATCAAGAGAATCGCCAGGCCACGCACGCCGTCGAGACTCTTGATGGTGCTTGTGCCTGTGCTCCCGCTCGCGCTGGTGGCAGCTCTTGCTGCTGGTGGTGTGAGAGCACTACTCGGGATGAGCATTCTGCGTACCGTTGATGTAGCCATGGGCCTCCTGGGAGGAGTGGGCGAGTGAATGGATAGGTGGAACAGGTGAGGTTGTGAGCAAGCGCTGCTGCGGGCAGTATAGCATGGGGAGGCTACACACAAAAACGGCCGGGCGAGATCTCCCTCATAGAGCAGAGAAACCCCACCCGGCCGACATAGAGATATCCTGGTCTATGCTCCCGTGATCTTGACAAGGTGATAGCGCCGCAGGAAGTTGCGAATCACCACAGCCTCACAAGGTGTGACATCCACCACATGCTCATCCTCGTCGTCTTCCCAGCGCAGGGACGACTCCTGCACCTCAGTTGAGGGCATCGCCACGCCTACTCCTGATGCCTCCATGCCACTGGCGTCGCACGCTCCCCCAGCCCACGTCGCGCCTCCCCACCACTACCGCCGCCACGCCTCGCCCCCTACCCTTCCTTTGGAAGGGTAGGGGGTAAGTTCTGCCCCGTCCGCTCGCCCCCTACTTCGCCTCCCCCGACTCGCCCGCCACGCTCGAAAGTGACCGCGACTTCGGCGTATGCGCAGGGGGCTCGCCACCTTCCTCGATGTTTTCCGCCACACGCTCCAGGCGCCTGTGCAGCCAGAAATAGCCCGCGCCGAGCGCCACCAGCACGACAATCGCCGGAATCGTATACTGTTCGATCAGGTGCAGCGCAATCGTATAGTTCGCCCCAAGCACCACGCCCAGCACCACCATCACCGTGCACCACACGAGCGAGCCCAGCGCCGTCGCAATCAAGAACGAACGCTGTGGCAGCCGCAACACTCCCGCCGGGAACGACGCCACCGTCCGCACGAACGGCGTGATACGCGCCAGGAAGATCGCCACCGACCCGCGCCGCTGAAACCACCGCTCGATGCCGTCGATCCGCTTGCCATCCAGCCCAAAGCGCGAGCCGAAGCGGATCACCGCCTCACGCCCGCCGCGCATCCCGATCGTATATGCCCCCATCGCGCCCGCCAGACTGCCAAGCACGGCCACGATCACGAGCAACACCCCTGACAGGCCGTGTCCCCGTTGCGCCGCCAGCGAGCCCGCCAGCAGCAATACCAGCTCGTTCGGCACTGGCACACCACAGCTCTCCGCAGCCAGCCAGACAAATACAAAGAGATACACGGCTGCCGCGGGGATATGCCCCAGCGAGGCGACGATGCTGTTAATCATACATTCCTGCTCCTGCTCCTCCACACCTGAAAAAGCACATAACCATCTCGTAAAGAATAGGTATCGTCATGCCCGCCAAACGAGCTCTGACAGTATGATATACTGCTACGGTCCTCCCACAATGTGCGCAGAGGACCCACAACGATATACCACACCCACGCGGCAAATTGATATACGTAAGATGTACGTATCAGGAGTAAAGAACGCTTCATGGCTCTGACCGTCGGCATCATTGGCCTGCCACAATCAGGCAAGACGACCCTCTTTAACGCGCTGACTCGAGCGGGCGCGCAGATCTCCGGCTACCCTACCAGCACGGTGCAGGCGAACCGCGCCGTCGTCGAGGTGCCGGACGAGCGCCTCGCCCGCCTCGCCGCCATCTTCAACCCGCGCAAAGTGGTGCCGACGACTGTCGAATTCGTGGACGTGGCCGGGCTGGGCCAGGCCACCGAAGGGCAGAAGCGCGAGGGCCTGAGCGCCGAGTTCCTGGGACACATCCGCAACGCCGACGCGCTCGCCGTCGTCGTCCGCTGCTTCAACAATCCCGCCGCGCCGCACCCCGCTGGCAGTGTGGACGCCACCCGCGACCTCAACGACCTGATGGCCGAGCTCAGCTTCACCGACCTCGCCACCGTGGAGAAGCGCATCGAAACGTCCGCCCGCAAAGCTAAGTCCGGCGACAAAAAGATCGTCGAAGAAGTCGAGTTCCTCAAGCGCCTGCGCGACCACATGAGCGAAGGCCATCCTGCCTCGCAGTTCGCCTACAACAGCATCGAGGAAGCCATCGTGCGCGAGCTCTTCCTGCTCACCATGAAACCGCGTCTCTACGTCGTCAACGTCAGCGAAGATGTGCTCGCCGACGCTGGCGCGCTGCTGGAGGGAACTACCCCCGCCGCCGAGACAACCGGCGAGCTTGCCTGCGTCGCCGCCGTGCGCGACCGTGCCAAAGCCGACGGCGCGGAAGTCGTCGCCGTCTCCGCCAAGCTGGAGGCTGAGCTAGGCGAGCTCCCCGAAGAAGATGCCGCGGAATACCTGGCCGCGCTCGGCCTGCCCGCCCTTGGCGCCGACCGCGTCATCCAGGCCGGCTACAGCGCCCTCAACCTCATCTCGTTCCTCACCGCCGGCGAAGACGAGGT
>DASVOW010000586.1:0-1971 GCA_036383155.1 Ktedonobacterales bacterium | reverse complement strand
TGCCGTGAGATCGTGACGCATGGCGCGATGCTCAATGCGGCGCAGGCCGAGCCGGAGCTAGGCAGTCCCGCCCATGGCGGCGTCCCCAAGACCACGGCGCGCAAGGACCCCGAGGGCGGTTGGCGCATCACCGGGCGCAAGTTATACACGACGGGGGCGCCTGGGTTACGCTACTTCCTCGTGCTGGCGGCAGTCGAAGAACCAGATCAACTAGTGCGTCTGGGCACCTTCCTCGTTCCTAACGATGCGCCGGGGCTGCGCATCGAAGAGACATGGGACGCCCTCTCGCTGCGCGCCAGTGGTAGCCACGATCTCGTGCTGGAGGATGCCCGCGTGCCAGGCGATGCCCTGCTGGATGTGCGACCCACTGGCACGCCTGATCCACGCGGCGCGCTCGGCCTGCCGTGGGGCGCCATCACGTTGTCGGCAGTCTATACGGGTGTCGCCGCAGCCGCACGCGATGAGGCGGCCTACTTCGCCGCCACGCGCGTCCCGACCGCACTCGGCAAGCCTATTGGCGACCTGCCAACGACACGCCTCAAGCTCGGCGAGATCGAGTCGCTCCTGCTGATCTCCCACCGCCTGCTATACGGGCTGGCCGCCGATTGGGTCCACCTGCCTGATATGCGCCCCGCCTTGCGCTCACAGACTCCGCTGGTCAAATCGATCACGACCAACAACGCGGTGCTGGTGACCGATCTTGCCCTACGCATCGTCGGCGGCGCGGGGCTGCAACGGACGATGCGGCTGGAGCAGCTCTTCCGCGACGTGCGCGCTGGCCTGATAAATGCCCCACTCGACGATATTGTGCTACAGAATGCCGGCAAGTCCGCAGTCGAGCACGCATCCGCCAGCCAGACGACGCCGGGCGTGCGCAGTTGAGGTCCCTTCGTCATGGTACGTATTCCGTTTACCGATGGGCCAACAACAGAGCTTACCCGCCTGGAGCACGAGCATGCCGCCGCTGCCGCCTATCTGGGCGTCGCAATGCTGGAGCGAGCGAATTTGCTCGACGCGCGTGTGCCCGGTATGGGGGTCTCGCATGCGCCTGGCGCACGGCGCACGTTGTCGCACCTGTGGGAGCGCCGCCTATGCGATCCGCGTTACATGGCTCTTGGCATGTGGCGACACGGACGCTTGATTGGCACGCTCGCAGTCACATATCGCCGCTATTCCCCTGAGAGCGAGGAACTGCTATGGTCGCCGCGGTCAGGGGGATGGATGCCGCAGGCACTCTGCGCTATCGCACCCGATCAGCGCTATGCAGACCTATTGCCGCCGCTCTACGAAGCTGCCTCCGCGTGGTTGGGCAAACATGATGTGCCGCTGCACTTTGCTTCCGTCCTCGCCGCCGACCAGGAGGCATTGGATGTCTGGCAGACCCTTGGATTCCGTCAACAAGGAATATTCGCCCTGTTAGATGAGGCTGCGCACAACACCATCAAGGCGCGAAAAGCGGTCAACGGCATCCGCATACGGCGGGCGAAACGCGAAGATGCCGGCGCGATAGCCAGGCTCCTCGCTGAGTCACATCGCTACCACGCTCTATTGCCGGGCAGCTTCTACGCCCCTGATGACGGCGACCGTCACTATGCGACTGTGGTGCAACGTGAGCTGTCTTCTCCAGACAGCCCACATTACATCGTCGCCGAGGAACAAGGGCAGGTCATCGGCTGCGCCTCCAGTGTGCTGCGAGATGCAGAGCTCGCGGATCCGGCGCGCTACATGCAGCCGATGCCGCTCGGCTACATTGACGAGGTCGCCGTCACCCAGCAAGCCAGAGGGCGAGGCGTTGGCACAGCTCTCGTAGCAAAGCTACTGACCGAGTTCGAGGCACGTGGCATACGCCATTTCGGCATCCACTTCCTCGTCAACAATCCTCTGGCCAGCCGCGCTTGGCTCCGCCTCGGTTTCCGCCCGCTCGAGATACGCCTGCAACGCGGGGCTGCCCTTTCGCCATTGACAATGGCA
>DASVOW010000585.1:0-1904 GCA_036383155.1 Ktedonobacterales bacterium | reverse complement strand
GCAGACCTTTATCACGGCGTTCTCTCGTTGTGTGCGCATGTGACGCGGACTGGCCCGCGCTGCTGGGATGTTCAATGGCTAGGCATGGTTCTTCGTCCATGACCTGCCAAAAGCACATACGCTCACTGGTTGCGGCGTGGTCGCCGCATAGTACGACTCCCAATTCGACCTGGGCAGGCGAGTGGGGACACACGTGGTGAGTTACACAGCGCGCCGTTGAGGAGGCATCAGAGATAGGCGACCACTGTCACAAAGGCTGGGCTACATCCGGTCGAGCTGGCGCAGCGTCGAGTTGATCGCGACGCGCAGGCTCTCGATCACGCCGCCACCATTGACGGCGACCGCCTCGAAGCTGGGACTGTGGAAAGGGTTGAGGTACTGCTCCAGCACCGGCACTGGCAGAATGTCGGGCAGGTCGCGCTTGTTCCACTGCATAATCAACGGGAATTCGCCGGGGCGCTTGCCCATCCGCCGCAACTGCTCGCGCAACTCGCCGAAGCTCTCGATATTCTCCTGGAGTTTGCTGGCCTGCGAATCGGCCACGAAGACGACGCAGTCCGTCCCCTTGAGCACCGAGATGCGCGTCTGCTGATAGAGCACCTGGCCGGGCACGGCATAGAGCTGGAAGCGGATCGTGAAGCCGTGGACGCGCCCCAGTTCCAGCGGCAGCAGGTCAAAGTAGAGGGTACGCTCCGTCTCGGTGTCAATCGAGACCATCTCGCCAACGTCCGCCGGGTTGACGGTGCGGTGGATGAAATGAAGATTGGTAGTTTTTCCACTCAGGCCAATGCCGTAATAGACGATCTTACAGTTGATTTCCCGTTTCGCCATGTTGATGAGTGACATCTTGACTCCTGCCCCACCTCGCGGTTTATCCACAGGCTGCGGCGGCGCCTCGCCACCCTCGCCACAACGACCACTTCGACATTTCCTAAGCCGACCAGACCCAGTCAGACTCAAGCAAACTCATGCAAACTCAAGCAAACTCAAGCAAACCCAACCAGACCCAACCAGACCCAACCTATTCCACCACCGCGTCCACTATATCCAACATCACGCGCCGCGTCCATTGCAACTTGTGGAAGCTACCTCAGCAGTGGTATTGTATCGCACCACTCGCGCCCAGTTGCAAGCGCGCAAGCGCTAATTATCCGGCGTTATCCCGCAGCATCCGGCGATTTCGGGAGACACGCCAGAAACCGTTCCAGCAGAACGCGTGACCGCTCGTGCGTGCCCTCGCCAATCAATTGCGTCTCGTCGCGGGCGCTCACGTGGAAGACGAGCCGACGTCCATCTATGTGCACCAGTTCGGCGGTGGCCGTCACCCGTGCCCCGACCGGTGTCGCGGCGAGATGGCGCACGTTCACCAGAATGCCCACGGTCGTTTCTCCGGGCGCGAGTTCCGGCTGGACAAGCTGCCAGGCCGCGTTCTCCATCAGGCCAATCATCACTGGAGTGCCAAACACGCGCACGCCCCCCGCGCCAAAGGCCGCCGCTGTCTGCTCCTCGCCGACGACCAGCGACGCTTCGCCGCGCATGCCAACCTCCAGCGCCATTGCCTGTTCTCCCTTCAATGCCGTCATCTCAACGCCGCCATTGGCCATTATCGGCTGTCATCCGCCATCAGCAGCGTATCATATCGCTGGCCATGTTTGTGCGTCCCGTGCGTCCATTTCGCCCGATGGCGCACGGGACGTTGACGCTGGCGCCCCGGGAATGGGATAATTCGCAGATGCGACATGGCACTTCGTGGCAATACCTCGCCATGCGCGGATACGCTGGAGTTGCGGGATCATGCAGAATGCGCAGAATGCGACGCGTACGACGCGTACGACAGATGCGGCGCGCGCCGTGAGTACCACGGGCGCGACAGGCGCGACAGGCGCGACAGGCGCGACAGGCGC
>DASVOW010000584.1:0-4569 GCA_036383155.1 Ktedonobacterales bacterium | reverse complement strand
ATCGAGGAGCGTGACTCGGCGGTGTATGCGGCGCAGGGGGTGTGACGGAAACGGATGCAAAAGGGCGGCGCTTCGTCCCTGAGATGCCAGGTGCGTCTACGCCGCCGAGCGGACCATGATGCATGATCGAAGATGAGGCCGACTACGAGTGCAGATGAAGCGGCTGTGGTTATGGTTATACCGATGCGCCGAGAGGCGCCAGCACGTTGAGGAGCTGGCTGAGATTGAAGGGCTTGGTGAGCGTGCCGTCGGGTTCGAGGTCGCGATTCTGCTCTAAGTAGGACAGGGCGGAAACGAGGATGACTTTGTGTAGGGAGCGCGCGCCACTGGCTCGCAATGCGTCGATCACGCCACGGCCGTCCACTACGGGCATCAGCAGGTCGAGCAGTACGACACGCGAGTTACCTTTGTCGAGGATGTCGAGCGCCTCGCGCCCATGTGCCGCGGTCTCGGTTGGATAGCCCTCAAGCGAAAGCATTTCCACGAGCATCTTTCGTATTGCGGGATCATCGTCAACGATAAGGATAGTTGGCAGATGTGCCATGCCGCGTTCCCCCTCCTGAAGCGCCGCCTTCGCGGGGCGCCGTCTAGTCATGTCCTACCATGTTGCCTTTGGTGCTGTGCTTTGCCAGATCAGATAACGCTATGCTACACAGGATTATGCCGTACAGCGCTCATCTGTAGCCAGATACGAGTTGAGCGGGCTAGCTTTCGAGGGTATTATAGCCTCTCCAGCAGCACCGCCAGCCTCATAGCCTCATGGCTGTGTGTCTAGGGATGGTGTCGTCGCCGGAAGGCTGAATTGGAAGTGTGAGCCACTGCCGAACTCGCTTTCGACCCAGATATCACCCCCCATGGCCTCGATGTATTGACGGCAGATCCACAACCCGAGTCCTGTGCCACGCACTGAGGTGGTCAGCGAGCGCGAGAGCCGCACGAACTTCTGGAAGAGACGCACCTGATCCTCCGGCGTGATGCCCTCGCCGAAGTCGCGCACGCCGACGACCACCCAGCGCTCAGGGGCGTCTTCTGCTTGGGCATGCGAACGCCCCTGCTGCGCCAAAGTCTGTCGCGTCTCGATGTGCGCGGTGATCTGACACGGCTGATGGGAGGGCGAATACTTGATGGCGTTGCTGATCAGGTTCGAGAAGACGTGTGTCAGGCGCTCGGCATCGCCCATCACCCAGAGCTCACTGGGGACGTCGAGATGCAGGCGCGCCTTGGCTTCGGGCGACTGGGTGGAGAGCGCCTGGTCGGCGACCTCGCGCACATGTATAGGGAACGGCGTCAGGACCAGGGGTGAGCTCTCGATGCTGTTGGCGTCGTGCAACATGTTGATCATGCCCATGAGCTGGCTGGTCGCGACGTGGATCTCGTTGGCAAACTGATCGAGCTTGGCCTGTTCGAGCTTGTGTCCATGGCGGCTGATGAGGGTGACGTAGCCCTCGATAGCTGTGACGGGTGTGCGGAACTCGTGCGACACGGTCAGGATGAATTCGTCTTTGAGGCGATCAAGCTCTTTTTGCCGCTCATAGGCGGTCTGAAGCTGCGCATAGAGCTTGGCATTACTGATAGCACCGGCGGCCTGACTTGCCACCCCTTGTAGCAGGCCGATCTCCTCCGAGTTGAAGAGGTGGCGCTGACCGGGAGCATAGACCAGCAGCACGCCGATGGCTTTATCGTTGTGCGTGAGTGGCGAGGCCAGGCATGAGGTAATGTTCCATGCCGCTAGCAGCCGGCCGAATGGTGTATCATCCTGCCATTCGGTCTCCAGGGCATCGAGTGCCAGAAACTGGCCGTTTTCCAGCATCTTGTCGATGCCTTGCCATGCGGCAGGTACATGCACCGCCTCTTCTGGCAGGGAGAGGGATTCATCGCCGAGATACGCCGCGCGGGCGACGAGCGAGTCGCCGGACTCGTCGAGCAGGAAGACGGCGCAACCCGGCACTTCGGTGATGTGCGTGGTCTGCCGGGCCAGGGCCTCAACCGTGGTGTCGAGATCGAGCGAGGCGTTGAGCGTGAGCACGGCATTGTTGAGCAGGGAGAGCTGGCGCTCTTTCTCACGCGTCCGGGCGAGGAATTGGCGTGTCTCGTCGGCGAGAAGCGCGTTTTGGATGAGGATCGCGGCGGAGCTGGCTATGGTGGTGAAGAGGGTTTCGTGCTCGGGGGCGTAGACATCAGGTCGCATGCTGCCGGCGACGATGGCACCAAGCAGCGAATTGTGGAACGTCAGCGGCGCGGCGAGGATCGATTGGGCAGGTTGATCGCCGCCCCAGCCAAGCATGCAATACTCGGCGTGAAGGGCGTGTTCTTCCGGGGTCGAGACACGCACCGGGATGCCGGCACGGACAACGTTCCACCAGGGGGGCAGCGACGATGCCGGCTGCCAGCCAAGGCTGACGGGGGTGCCGTCGCGCTCGGCGAGGACGAAGAGGACGGCATCCTGGCGGGGATGGCAGAGCAGGATAGCGAAGGAAGGCGCGTCGAAGTTGCGACGGACCACATCGCGCATGCGCTGGTAGACGTTTTGCTCCTCGGAGACGGTGACTTCGGCGCCGAGCACTTTCAGCAGATCGGACTGGCTTTGATTTTGGCGAGCGAGATCGGCGGCACGAAGCGCGCGGGCAATCCGATCGGCATGGAGTGTCAGCAGCTCGACATCGCGCGGGCTAAAGGACCACAGGGGATCACGATTATAGACTGAGATGACGCCGATGACATCCGAGGTGGTGCGCGGCGTCGCCGTCGTGTTCAGTGATCCGGGACGGAGGATAGGCACGGCTAGATGCCAGGGCGCGTCGGGGTCGGCCGGCGCGCTGCCGCCAGGGAGCATGCGGCAATCTTCACCACGCATGGTGAGCGGCTCGGCGAGCTGCCAGCAGAGGCCGATCAGTCGCTCTCCGCGGCGGTAGGTGCGCGCGAGTAACGTGGAGGGGAGAAGCTGCGTGGATTCTCCCTCCAGCTCGCTGAACTGGTTGGACTCGTCCGCGACATGCTTGGCGCTATTGAGCGCTGGGAGTGACATGCGCCCGAGATTACCGCTCGACGGAGCGGCAAGTGGCGCGCTATGGGAGGCGCGCGCCGGAAACGATGGGTATGATGGATGCGATGGGTGGGAGAGATGCGGCTGGTGTGGCTGCGACTGGCGTGATGGCGCACCATATGCGCCGAGTGTGTTTGCATCCAGGCGTGGACGGGTGCGGCGCGCACGCAGCACGAGCACCTGGCGAGCATCGTCGAGAATGGCGATCTCACCACCGTCGGCGCGCACCAGCGCCATTGCTCCATCGAGCGCATCGGCGAAGATTTCGGCGACAGATGCGCTGTGGGGATTGTGGTCGGCGGTGGTGCCATCCGAGGAGAGAACCGAGCCGCTCTGCGCCGTCAGCCCTCCGAGACCTCCTGGTGTGAAGTCAGCGCTGCCAGATGGCTGCGGGCGTGGCGGTGTCGACTGCATGAGTATGTCCTCGGTGGTGGATGGTGTGCCTGATCGATTGGTGATGCGAAAGATCAGGATGCGCTCGTTACGGCGCGTCACGTCGAGGGGCGCTCCAAGACACCGTCCTCGGCCCAGAACGCGGCAGAAGGTCGAAGCTGGCGTGCTGCCATGGAGGGGCGCGAGAACCCCTGACAATTGGAAAAACTCAACATTCTACGCGGCATCAGGATATCACAGAGGCAACCCTATGGCAACCCAAGATACTGTGGTTCGTTCGCTGTCGCGGGAGGAAAAGGGACGCTTGCCGCGTTGACAGCGTGGCACGACGCGGGCTATTATTCCGCGTATGTGGCGCACGCGGATTCTGTGTCGCGCCAGGAACATAAACACGTGTAGAACAGACTCGTATATGCGGTTACCCTCAACCCTCAGGCGCATTGGCGCGGACAAGCAGAAGTAGAGGCTTTGCGATGGCGGCTCCGCAGCAGACACCGACCGGCAGTTCCAACACTACAGGGACGCAGCTCCTCACGCATACCCTGCCGAATGGCTTGCAGATTCTCGGGCAGCACATGCCTGACCTGGAGTCGATCTCCGTCTGCTTTCACGTGCGCACAGGTTCTCGCGACGAGCACGACCCGGCGCTCTACGGAGTGTCGCATTTCCTCGAACACATGGTGTTCAAGGGGACGGCACGGCGCGATGCGGAGCAGATTACGCTGGACTTCAACAAGATGGGGGCGGAGTTCAACGCCTTCACCTCGGTGGAGCAGACAGTATATTATGCGCGGGTGCTGGGCGACTATCTGCCACAGGCGGTGGATCTGCTGAGCGATATGATGCGCCCGCGACTCGACGCGCAAGACTTCGCCATGGAGCGCAATGTGATCCTGGAAGAGATCGCTCGCTCGGAAGATGTGCCGACGAACCAGGCATATCGCAAGTTGCTTGGCACATACTTCGATGGGACATCGCTGAGCCATGAGGTATTGGGGACGCGCCAGAGCATTCGCGAGCTCAGTGTCGAGCAGATGCGCGACTATCATGCGCGACGCTACGCGGCCAACAATCTGATCCTGGCGATTGCGGGGAACTTTGATTGGGAGCGACTGGTGGCGCTGGCTGAGGAG
>DASVOW010000583.1:0-4904 GCA_036383155.1 Ktedonobacterales bacterium | reverse complement strand
TGCGGGCAACTATACGACGTATCGCACGCGTCGAGCGCAGGCAGAGTTTGTGGCGCAGGCACAGGCCCAGGTGGAGGCCCGAGCGGCAACGGCGGCTACCCGTGCGGCGACGGCAGAGACTGTCCGCCGTCAGGTTTCGCTACGCACGGTGGAGCGGGTGGAGGCTGAGATCGCATCATTGGAGGAGCGGATCGCTGAGATCGAGGGTGAACTCAGCGCTGCTAGCGCCGAGGCGAACGTAGACCGTATCAATGAGCTGGCCGAGCAGTACGAGCGCGAGAAGGCTCGACTGGCACAACTGTATGACGAGTGGCAGGAGTTGGCGAGTTAGGTCGCGTATTTGCTGGATGGCGTATGTGTGGCATTTGATTGCGCTTGACATGTACTGTGTTGGGAGAGTAGTCGTGACGTATATTCTGGGGCTGACGGGCAACATTGCCAGCGGGAAGACGACCGTCGGTCTGATGTTGCTGCAACTGGGCGCGACGACGTATGTGGACGCCGATCATGTCGTCCATGAGCTGTATCTGCCAGGAAAGCCGCTAGTTGCTCAACTGACCCAGGCTTTTGGGCAGGATATCGTGGATGCCGATGGCGGCGTGGACCGGCGTATCCTCGGCCAGATCGTCTTTGGCGACCGTGAGAAGCTGCGGCAGTTGGAGTCTCTCGTGCATCCCGCGGTGCAGACGGCGCTGGTCGAGCGGCTGCGGGCAATGCCGCCTGATGGCATCGGCGTTCTCGATGCGATCAAGCTGGTGGAGTCGGGCTATGCTCCGTTGTGTCATGGCGTGTGGCTGGTGACCTCCCCTCCTGATGTACAATTGCAGCGGTTGGTGACGATGCGAGGCCTCTCTGAGACTGAGGCGCGGCAGCGACTCGACGCGCAGCCGCCGTTGGAGCCGAAGCGCGCCGTAGCGACTGAGATCATTGATAACAGCGGATCGCTCGACGAACTGCGCCAGCAGGTGACTGCTGCATGGGATCGATTCAAGGCGTCGCTGTCGTAGCACGCTGCATGCAGTACGGTGGGAGGGAGACGGGGGAGGGAACATATGCAGCTGCGCCGCACCAAGATCGTTTGCACGCTCGGACCAGCTACGCAGAGTGAGGAACGGATCGAGGCACTTATACGCGCGGGTATGGATGTCGCACGTATCAACTTTTCGCATGGCACACAGGAGGAACATGCGGCCACGATTGCATCTGTGCGCAGCGTGGCAGAGCGGCTCGATCGCCCAATAGCGATTCTGCAGGACTTGCAGGGGCCGAAGATTCGCACCGGCTCGCTCCAGGGTGGAGCGGCGGTGACGCTGGTGGATGGGCAGCGGCTCACGATTACGACGAAACCTATTATGGGCAGTGCCGAGGCGGTGAGCACGACGTATGCGGCGCTGCCGAAGGATGTGAAGCCGGGCAATACGATCTTGCTGTCAGACGGATCGATCGAGCTGCGGGTGGTGAGCGTGGACGGCGAGGATGTCATCTGTGAGGTGGTTCACGGCGGGCAGCTTGCGGAGCATCAGGGCATCAATCTACCGGGTGTGGCGGTGAGCGCACCGGCACTGACGGACAAGGACCGCGCCGATCTGATCTTCGGCGTGCGGCAGGGGGTGGATTATATTGCTCTGAGCTTCGTGCGGCAGCCGGATGATGTGCGCCAGGCGAAGGCGCTGATCGCGCAGGTGATGCACGCGATGGAGGCCGCGCCGGAGAAGCGTCTAGAGGGGATGCGTCCCTCGGTGCACGCGCAGGACATGACGATTCCAGTGATCGCCAAGCTGGAGAAGCCGGAGGCCATCGAGCGGCTCGACGAGATCCTGAAGGCGGCGGACGGTGTGATGGTGGCGCGGGGCGATCTGGGTGTGGAGATGCCGCTGGAGCGCGTGCCTATAGTGCAGAAGCGCATCATCGCGCGGGCAAATGCGCTTGAGCTGCCGGTGATAACGGCGACGCAGATGCTGGAGTCGATGATCCACAATCCGCGCCCTACGCGGGCTGAGGCCAGTGATGTGGCCAATGCAATCCTCGATGGGACGGATGCGGTCATGCTGAGCGGCGAGACAGCGGTGGGGGCGTATCCCATCGAGGCGGTGCAGGTGATAGTGCGTATCGCGCTGGAGACCGAGGGTCACTGGCCCGGGACGCCGCCGGAGCCGCGAGGACATTCGACGCCGGTGCAGGCTGTGAGCGCGGCGGCAAGTACGCTGGCGAACCAAGCACATGCGGCGGTGATCGCTGTATTTACACGGACGGGGGCATCGGCTCGCTTGATCTCGAAGGAGCGCCCAGCGGCCACTATCGTTGCGTATACGCCGTTCGAGCGGGTATATCGCGAGCTGGCACTGTGGTGGGGCGTGACGCCACGTCGCAGCGAGCTTTTGGGCACGACCGAGGAACTGATTGCGTGGGTGGGCGCGAATCTGCGCAAGGAAGGACTGGCGAGCAAGGGCGAGGAGATCGTGATCATGGGCGGTATGCCTGTGGCCGGCCGCGCTCGTACCAATTTCGTCAAGCTGCACCGTTTGGGTGATGAGTGAAAGTAACGCCTGATTACATGGCGCTGAATGCACGCTCGGTTGAGCAGCCACTGGATTCGCTCATGAGTCAGGCGGGCGAATCCAGTGGGGGATGGTGATCAGCCGCCGGTGAACGGGGGCAGGAAGAATGCTGTGATAGCTACGAGTAGCCAGACAGCGCAGAGCTGCACACCTTCGAGCCAGGTGGATTCGCCGTCGCGGCTGAGCAGCATGAAGATGAAGGTGGAGACGCCGAAAATGATGACATTGAGTGGCTGGAAGATGAGGTCGAGGGGGTGACTGGTGAAGGCGCCCACCAGGACAAGGATTGGCACGACGAGTAGGATCATTTGGATCGAGGCGCCCGCAGTGACGGCCATGGTGATCTCCATGCGGTTTTCGCGGGCGGATTCGATGGATCCGTAGAATTCGACGATGCCGGCGAGGACAGGGATGAGGATCAGGCCAAGGAAGAAACTGTACTGTTCCATGGCAGGGTTTAGCTCGAGCGTGCCTTTGACGGATTCTGCGAATGATTCGGCCATGGTAGCGACGCCGGCAGTGGCAATGCCCAGGACAAGCGCGGCAACCAGTCCACGCAGCACGGGCTTGCCGGCGAGGGGGCCATCCTCGCCGCGCTCTTCGCGCTTACGGCGGCGCTGCTCGATGCGCCCGGCTTTGGCGTAGATGCGCTCGCGGGCAGTCTCGCGCTCTTCGGGGAAGAGTGCCTGTGTGTCGGGCAGGGCGACCTCTGGCATCTGTTCAAGGTGGCTGAGGTGCTCGAGCTGGCGCTGCATGCGTTTGCGCAGACGCTCATTGCGGCGCCGGGCGCGCTTCTCGACCAGATTTTCGCCTTCGCCAACGCGAAAGACGGCGAAGGCGATGTAGGCGAGGTAGCTGACAAGCAGGACGATCGCCAGCACAGAGCTTAGCTCGAACTGATTGAGCACCTTGAAGGCTTCGCGTTGCCCCTCCAGGGCTTTGGCGGGGAAGAACTTGTCGACGATGGTGGGAATGCTGAGGCCGACGACGGCGAGGGCGAAGACGGTGGAGTATTCACCGGCGTTCTCGGCATTGAACTTCATCTTGCCGTGTCGCCAGCAGCCGGCGAGTGTGGACATGCCCAGGAAGAGCAGGGAGTTGCGGATGATGACGCCGGCGATGGAGCCTTCGACGATCTCGGCTCCGCCGTTGCCAGCGAAGGCGAGGAGGATCGAGAGGCCGATGGTGAGCTCGGCGACATTGCCAAATGTGGTATGGAGAAGGCCGCCGACGAAGGGGCCAAGCAATTCGGCTAACTCTTCGACGGCACTTTCGACGAAGCCCGCGAGTGGGACCAACGCGGCAGCAGAGAGCACGAAGATGGCAAGATTGATGACGATCTCGCGATTGGCTTCTGGGATGAGCTCGAGCTGATCTTTGAAAAGCTCAAGTATCCAGGTATGGAAGATGACTATTGGAATTGCTAGCAGGAGGATATTGATCTTGCGCTTGATGACTGACCCCTCCACTGATCTGCCCCCTCCCTTGTATCGCTGTTCCGATTCGTGCGTGCCGTTTACTTTATTTCTGAGCTAGCTGGCGTGATGTGGCTGCTGTGAGGCGATGGGTGCTTGCCAGCCCCGCGCCAGTGTACATCAAAGGAACGTTTATGCCAAGTCCTCTGCGTGCTATTGCGGAGAGGCGGAGATGTTGCCATCGAATATGCGGATATTTTCGTTTTTGACTCGTGCGAGGCGGTGATGGTGGTATGGGGCGGGCGGCGGGATGGGCATCCTGCTAGTGCAGCTGGCGCTCGCGGCTGGCGCACGGGTCATTGGTGCCGCCCGGACCCGCCAGAAGCTGGATGTGGTACGGGAACTGGGAGCCAATGTCGTGGTCGATTACGCTGAACCGGGTTGGCTCGAACAGGTACGGGCGGCGACCGATGGGGCTGGACCTACTGTGGTCTTCGACGGGGTCGGAGGAACGATTGGTCGGGCGGCCTTCGACATGACAGCTCGGGGCGGACAGTTCTCCGCCTACGGCGCACCTAGTGGCGGATTTGCCGCGATTGAGCCGCATGATGCGGAACAGCGAGGCGTGGTTCTGCGTGGGATCGCGCGGGTTCAGTTCGCACCAGTGGACGCGAGGCGACTGACCCAGCGAGCGCTGTCTGAGGCGGCGGCTGGCCGGATGCGGTTGGTGATCGGGCAGACATTCCCGCTGGAGCGGGCAGTTGATGCCCACACGGCTATTGAGGCGCGCCGCGCCATCGGTAAAACCTTGTTGCTGATTTGATGGCCTCTGAGGATGTCGCGACCGCCGCAGTGTATGTGACGACGCGAGGTCCAGGCGCTCAACTGTCTCCTGTCACAAGGGCTAAGAGCCTGTTTTGCAATGCGCTCG
>DASVOW010000582.1:0-2835 GCA_036383155.1 Ktedonobacterales bacterium | reverse complement strand
CGCGAGACAGCCGGTAGCGAGAATACCTCTGCCAGTTCTATCGGATGCCACGGGTGTTCATTCCTCCTCGATAAGGTGGCGGG
This sequence comes from Ktedonobacterales bacterium, assembly GCA_036383155.1. Classification (GTDB taxonomy): domain Bacteria; phylum Chloroflexota; class Ktedonobacteria; order Ktedonobacterales; family JADMIN01; genus DASVOW01. The sequence continues at coordinate 2,752 of DASVOW010000582.1, read as the reverse complement.
GCATCACGCGGGTGTCGCTCTTGCTCAAGTGACAGGCCTGCGGGAGATGCTTCAGAATGCGCCCGCCTGATTGCGTCTCACATCTGATATACGTGAGATGGCGCGCAAAGTTATGGACAGACGCAAGCGTGCGCTAGACACGCACCGGCTATGCCATCGAGGGGCTAACTGGCGGCATGTAGCTCATGTTCTCTGGAAGCGGGAGTGTCAGTCGAAGGCGAACGAGGCAAGGAGCGGCTGATAGACGAGGTTGTTAATGGAGTCGTAGGTGGCGACCGGACAGGTAAACTGGATGACGTAGAGATGGGCGTTGTGGACCGTGACAAAGGTGACGACCTCGCGCACCGCGCCATCGGTTCCGGTGACCTGGCCCAGCCGTTGTTCCCACTGCTCTCCCGCAATTTGCTGGGGGAGCGAGGGAGACAAGTTGTTTTGGGTGGCAAGTTGATCGGCATAGGCTTTCGCGGTTTCGGGCGAAGGTAGACTGGGGAGTGTGATTTTGGCGGTGCTGGTGCCATCGGTGTCACTCAGTGTGACCCCATCGGCCGAAGGCGTCACGAGCCAGAGGGCAGGGCGCTGGAAGTGGAAGCGATGCTGGGGGTCGCGGTAGATGGTCTGGTGCGCGACGGGGGGGGCGGCGGTGAGCGCGCGGATGGTATATGCCGCCCCACCCAAAACTACGAGAACCAGCAACGAGACGAGCGCAATGCCCACAATGCCGAAGCGGCGTTTTCCGGAGGCGGAGGCGGGAGATGTTGGAGCAGGGACGCCCGCGCCGGAGTGTGGAGCCGCCGTCGCTACAGTCGCACTCGCGGGGCTCGGCTGAGCCGGCTGGCCGGCGGGAGCTGGAGCGTTCGTCGCCCTGGGGACGTTGAGGGCGCGCACGGGTTGGGTGGGAGTCTGTGTCTCGCCGATGGGAGCGCCGCATTTCAGGCAGACAGTGGCGCCTGTTTCATAGGGCGCACCGCAACGTAGGCAGGTGCCTGCTTCCTCCATCTCCTCACCTCCAGTAGCGCAGACGCAAACGCCGGTTCAGTACGATGTGGCAATACGGTCTCATAGCGACGGCGTGGCGCGCGGCGTAAAGCGTACGCCGCTCTGTACACCATACAATACAACGTGCAGAAATGGCTGGTTGGACTATGCGGGTACAGACGCGCGAAGGTACTCCAGAGCGGGCGGTTAAAACCACGCCTCAGGGCGGCTACCGTCGCCACAAAGTCCCGCTTCGGGGACTGGAGGAAGGGCTATCGATGCCCATAATTTATAGTGATGGGTGGACTTCGGGGCCAGTTCTGTCAGCTCAGGCCGTGCTCGGTGAGATAGGTTCGCAGAGAAAGCGGTGTGAAGCCGAAGTTATTTTGGACGGAGTCGATGGCGGCCACGTTGTCGAAGTCGAAGAGGCCGACAGCGGCGCGGGTGATTGGCGGATTGGGCAGGACGAGCTCCATCAGGGCGGCGCCGATGGCAACGAATGGCCGAGGGCCGGGGACTTTGATTTTGTGGGTGCCAAGCGTATCCATCAGCAGATCGAGGATCTGGGCGTAGGTGTAGATTTCGGGGCCGCCGATTTCGATGTATTTGCCATCGTACTGTTGCGGCTCGCGCACCATCTTGAGGATGCACGTTGCGACATCCCGCACCCAGATCGGCTGAAACTTGACCTTGCCATCGCCGACCATCGGGACGACGGGCGCGCTGCGAATGAGGTCGGCGAGGCCATCGAAGAAGGCGGAATGGGAGCCGAACTGGACGGATGGACCCAATATGGACCACGCGAGGCCACTGTTTTGACGGCTTGATCGGCTTCGTAGCGTCCCTGCATGTATGAGCCAGGCTTGTCGGGCTTGGTGCCGAGGCCGCCCATTACAACGATGCGCTGGACGCCGGCATTCTTTGCCGCTGCGACGAGGTTCTTGGTGCCCGTGACGTTGGTCTTGTAGTAGTCGACGCCTGGCTTTTGTTTGCGGTTGGCGGTGATGAAGGCGGCGTGAATGACAGTGTCGACACCCGTCAGTGCATTTGGAAGCGTCTCAGGCTGGGTCGTGTCGCCCTGGACAAGCTCCGCACCGTTCGCCGCATCGGGGGAGAGACGAGTGCGGGCGCGAGCGAGATCGCGTACCAGAGCACGTGGACGCTCGCCGTCCTTTACCAGCTGCTCGATGATGTTGCTGCCCACGAAGCCATCCGCACCTGTAACGAGGATCATATAGCGTCCTCCCCTTGGGTTTTGCAGCGCACCTGGCACATTCGCACCGATGCGCCAGAACTCCACGCACATGGTGTGCATGTGCTGCGCCGCCGCGCACATCCCACCTAGATTATACAAAGGGAGGAGGCGTTTGGTGCAATGTGCGGGCGGGCATACGGCATTACGCAACAATGGAAGGATGGATGAAGCGTGCCAGGAGCTCCAGGCTATCTACCAGACGGGGGCCAGGACGGCTGAAGTAGGCGGCGCCGTCTACGATGTGGATGCGCCCGGCGCGCACACAGGGGAGGTCGTGGTAGCCGGGGAGCGCTTGCAGGATGGGCAGGTCTTGGGCGGCGCGCTCGGCGGAGAAGCCGCAGCACGAGATAACCAGCACCTCGGGGGCGAAGTCTACGACACGCTGCCACTCGATGCGCGTGGAGGGCTGCCATTTGTTGCCCAGACCGTCGATGCCTCCGGCAAGCTCGACCAACTCGGGGTTCCAGTGTCCACCACAGAAGAGAGGATCGATCCATTCGAGGAAGGCGACGCGGGGGCGGG
>DASVOW010000581.1:0-3760 GCA_036383155.1 Ktedonobacterales bacterium | reverse complement strand
ATGGGTGCACCACGCCGCTGTCCCGTCCTTCGTTCGAAATGCGCAGAGTGCGTCGGAGTCGGTTACTCCATCACTTGTCGGTGCATAAATGCGGTCGCCGTCAAGCACAATGGGCTGGAGCTGATCCCAGTCGAAGCCTGACCGCTGCCATAAGACGGCTCCGTTCATCGCCTCCAGCGCCTCCAGCGTGCCGTTCTCCAGAAGGTAGAGCGCCCCGTTTCCCACTGCCGCCTGCTCGATATACCCGACCATCCGCGTGCACCAGAGCACTTTGCCGGTCAGCGCCACTATGGCACATAGCTTGCTCGATTGGGTTTCCGGCGAGATGCTCGACACATAGAGCATACTGCTGTCAGGCGCCACCGCCAGCAAACTTCCTGATGGCATCACGTCAACCCCCGTCGCGCCGATGTCGTAGTGCGCGACCAGCGCTCCATCGCCTGCTCTCAGGATGCAGACCATCTCAGACGTGTTGGAGGTTGCACCACTTGCCGCAGTAGCCGTTCCCGCCGTCTGCGGCGAGAATCCGAGGAACACCAACGCGAGGATCCGGTCTCCCTGAGCAAGGGTCGCGTGCGGCGTGTTCGTTGCGCAGGGCGTGCCATGCCCTTGTGATGTGCCTGGTCCGCCGATGCTCAGCGGAGCCGCGCAGGCCAGCAGCACCAGGAGCACCACCAGCACCGGTGCTGCTCGCATCCAGCGGCCTCTCCATTCTGACACACTCATCGCCGTTCCTCCTGTGCTTACCCGCCGGCGGACTGGCTCTGAATTGCCACTTGCCTCACAGTTGTGCCTGGCGGCCAGTGACACCAGATGGTTGTGCCCTGTTGCAGAGTTGACAATGCCGATCCCGCGAGCGCGCCGCCGCAGGCATCGGCTTCCCATGTGGGAGCATCGTTCGCGAAACTGAAGAGGCCGGCACGCTCGGGTCCGATATAGAGAAGGTTGTGTGCCTGAGTGCCGACTATACTGACCGGGACTCCCCCTCGTGGGTGGAAGGTAAACGGCGTGAGTGGATGCGGCGACCCGGGAACGGGCGAGCCAATGATGCCGTAGGGGCTGCTCGTCGCTGCAATAGCAAGGCCGTCACTGACAGTGAAGGAGTTGAACTGTCCGTAGACCGAGAAGTTGGCTACCACGGTGCCTGTTGTCTCCCGCAGCATCGCGACATTGTGCTCACAGGTTGGGGTGACGAGATAACAGGAGGCAAGGGGCATGACATAGGTTATACCGTTCGCATCCGCGAGTAGGTGTACGCGGCTCTCTGGTAAACGAAACGTCCAGATCACGTTTCCGGTTTCTGCGTTGATTTGCTCGACAAGACCGGTATTGTCCGCGAAGCTCATGCCCATCGTCACATAGTTCTCGTCCGCTGCCATATCCTGTACGGGCACATCCTGGTAGGTATGTGTGCACCACGCCACCGACCCGTCGGAGATGCGCCATACGCACACCTCGTCTATTGGTGCGACGTCGTCCCCGCTGACTCCGACGAGCAGGCTTCCGAGGCGACGCAATTGGTATTGCGGGAAAGCGGGCAGCACCTGCGCATTCCGCCAGCGCAGCTTGCCGGTTGCCGCGTCAAAGGCATTGAGCGAGTGAAGCGTATTGACAAAAATATCCCGACCGGATAGCACCATTCCGATTGGAAACGCGTCGAGGTCGTTGCACCACAGCACCCTACCCGATCGTGGATGCACCGCACACAGCCTTCCCGACCCCGGCCCCGGATGTGCATCATTTGAGGACGCTAGATAGATCGCGCTGCCGTCAGGCGCGACCTGTGTGGGCACCCTCTGATATGGCGTCAGATGTGTGCTGTCAAGGCTGAAATGCGCAAGCTGCGCGCCGTCGCTCGCCCGCAGGATACACATTGAGGTTGTGGTTATTGTGATGGGGGGGCGCTGCCCCCTTTTGAAAGGTGTCGGCGGTGGATAGGTACTGTCGACCAGCGCCGCGACGATACCGCCGTCCGCGCTCGCGCCAGGAGGCAGCTCGCCAAGTGTACACGGCTGCGCCTTGTGATCGGTGATCGACGTGCCTGCTGAGTGCAACGCTACTGCCACAAGTACAGTGACACATACGCCTACACACACGACGACCCAGGCCCACGTGCGCTGCGTGGGTCGATTCGTATCCATGAGGCACCTTCCATTCTTGGCAGGCTCGACGCCATTGCGTCCACGAGTAGCCCCTCACCGTTGTTCTACGTCGCATTGGCTTCCTTGCTCACGCGCCGTTGCTCTGTTTTGCATCTGGGGTAATCTGCATCTGGGGTAATCTCTGGATCGCACGGACTGGGAGGGAAGAGTGCTACACTGCGAGGAGAGCGGCCCGGGTTGGCAACACATGTCAAGATGGCAGGCGCAATCGCAACGACGCCTGACAGGAGGGTGGTAGGCAATGCGAGCGAACGTGGGTGGGATAGAGATCGGTTACGATAGCGCAGGGGCAGGCGACACGACACTGGTGCTGCTGCATGCGTTTCCGCTCAATCGTATGCAGTGGGAGCGGCAGGCGCAGTCACTGGCCCAGGTTGAGGGAGTGCGTGTCGTCGCGCCTGATCTGCGCGGATTTGGGGAGTCGTCGTTGGAGGTTGGGCCGACGACGGTGGAGCAGATGGCGGGCGATGTGCTTGGTCTGCTGGATGCCCTTGGTATCGAGGCATTCGCGCTTGGCGGACTTTCGATGGGCGGATATGTGGCCTTCCAGATTTATCGGCGGGAGCCGGAGCGGTTGCGCGGGCTGATCCTGGCGGATACACGCGCGACGGCGGATAGCGCGGAGGCGCGGCAGGGCCGCGAGACAACGGCGATATATGTGGAGGAACATGGAGTGCCCGCGCTTTTCGACCGCGACGTGCCGCGGCTCTTCTCTCACGTGACACAGGCGAGCCGTCCTGACATTATCGAGCAAGGGCGGCGCATCGCTGCGCTGAATACGCCTATTGGGGTCGCGGCCGCCTCGCGTGGGCTGGGATTGCGGCCGGACGTGACAGACCTGCTGCCGGAGATCGTTTGTCCGGCGCTGATTATTGTCGGTGAGCAGGATGAGCTCACGCCTGTGGCCGATGCGCGCACCCTCTTTGAGCGCATTCCTGACGCGCAGCTCGAAGTGATAGCCGATGGCGGCCATCTCTCAAATCTGGAGCAGCCAGATCTTTTTAGCGAGCTTGTCGCGCGCTTCTTGCAGGAGCGGGTGCAGGGCAAGCCAGAGGCATCCTAGACCAAGCCGATCTGGTGGGCAAAGCTTGTGCCGTTCTCCAGTGGGCCGACGTCGAAAGCTTCGGCGAGCGTCGCGCCGAGGTCAGCGAACGACGCGCGGGTGTTGAGGTCCACATTGGGGCGGATCGACTCGCCAGCGGCCAGGATCGGCACCGCCTCACGTGTATGATCTGTGCCGGTGTAGGTGGGGTCGGTGCCGTGGTCGCCGGTGATGAAGAGGGCATCGCGTGTGCCCAATTGGTCGAACACGCGGGGCAGCCAGGCGTCAATTTGCTCCAACGCCTGGGCGTAGCCCTGAGGATTGCGCCGGTGGCCGTAGACCTAATCGCAGTCCACAAGATTGACGAAGAGCAATCCACGGAACGGCTGTGCCAATTCCTCCAGCGTGGCGGCCATCCCGGTCTCGTTGGTGCCGGTGTGGTTTGATTGCGTCAGGCCGCGCTCAGCGAAAAGGTCTTCGATCTTGCCGATGCCGCGCACCTCGTAGCCGGCAGACTTCAATATGTCGAGCAAGGTGGGGGCGGGCGGCTGCAGCG
>DASVOW010000580.1:0-8505 GCA_036383155.1 Ktedonobacterales bacterium | reverse complement strand
AGTGCGGGCCAAGCACAGCGGATTGCCATCGCACGTGCATTCCTCAAGGATGCGCAGTTGTTGATCCTTGACGAGCCGACCTCGCACCTGGACCCTGAGAGCGAGGCAGTTATTCGACACGCCGTGCAGGCTCTGATGCGTGGGCGCACCGTACTCGTCATAGCGCATCGCGTGAACACCATCATGGCAGCTGAGCAGATTGCTGTGATGGAGCATGGGCGTATTGTCGAGGCGGGGACGCATGCTGATCTCCTCCAGGTGGATGGAGTGTATGCGCGGCTCGTTGGAAGAGCGCGGACTTCGATGGCGCTTGAGTCGACAGAGGCGACGACTGAGGGCGCGGCTTAGCAAGCGAATGTGATGGTGTGGCGCGTATGGCGGACACGACCAGGAGCAGTATGAAAGGCACATCCACATTTCTACGCCTGCTGCGACCATTGGCTGCGCTCCACTGGTGGGTGGCGCTGGCTGTGCTGCTTGGCGTCGTCATGATTGCGAGTAATATTGGGCTACTTGGCATGGCCGGATATCTGATCTCCGCTTCGGCTCTCAAGCCTCTACTGGTGGCGCTTACTCTGCCTATTTATATTGTGCGGGCTGCCGGAGTTGTCCGCGCGCTGTCGCGCTACTCTGAGCGAGTGGCGAGTCACAGCCTGACATTTCGCTTGCTGGCACGGGTGCGCACCCACATCTATCGCCGGCTCGCGCTACTCGCGCCCTCCCAGCTCAGCGCTTACCATAGTGGCGATCTCCTCACGCGGCTGGTCGCCGATGTGGATGAGCTCCAGCATCTGTACCTGCGAGTAGTTGGGCCGTTTCTCGTCGCGGGTGTGATTGCGATTCTGACGACTGAGCTGTTCGCGCTGTTCAGCGGAGTGCTGGCGTGGGCTGCATTGGCTTTCCTCGTGGTGGCGGCTATTGCCGTCCCACTGCTGGCTGCTGCGCTCAGCCGCCACGTTGGCGAACGGCAATTGGCTGTACGTGGTGAGCTGAATGCGCAACTTGTGGATGGCATCCAAGGTGTGCGGGACGTGCTGGCGTTTGGTCTGGAGCATGAGTTGCGTCAGCGGGTTGTGCGACTTGACGACAAGCGTGCACGGATGCAGCAGCAGATGGCCGCCATCGGAGCAGTCGAGGCTGGACTCGGGTCGATGGTCTCGTCGCTTGCCGTCTGGACGATTCTGGTGCTCTCCATACCACTCGTCAGCGCGCATCAGATCGGAGGCATCTATCTCGCGTTCCTGGCGCTGGTGATGCTGGCGAGCTTCGAAGCGGTTCAGCCACTTGGCTCGGCACTCCAGTACCTTGGCCACACACTAGCCGCCGGTAGACGCGTATTCGCCGTGTTGGATAGCACACCAGAGATAGCTGACACGGCTGATCCCCTGCCGCTCCCTGGGGGCACGATGCCGCCGGATGCCGATGTTACTGGTATGCACCAGCAGCCACTCACGCTCACTTTCGAGCACGTGACGTTCGCCTACGACCCGGATGCCGAGCCAGCACTAACGGATGTGAGCTTCACTGTGCCTGCTGGCAGCCGTATCGCCATTGTAGGCCCTAGTGGGGCTGGGAAGAGCACTCTGGCCCGGCTTGTCGTGCGGTTTGCTGATCCGAGCTGCGGCGCGATCCTGCTTGATGGCACCGATATCCGCCGCTTTGCGCTGCATGATTTGCGGGCGGCAATCGGCGTCGTCCCACAGGAGACGTACATTTTCAACGACACCTTGCGTCGCAATCTGCTACTTGGACGACCTGAGGCGACCGATGGGGAGCTGGAGCAGGCGCTCCGGCAAGCGCAGCTAGGCGACGTATTCCGCCTACCAGGCGGGCTGGATACATGGGTAGGCGAAAACGGGCAGCGCCTCTCGGGTGGCGAGCGACAACGGCTCTCGGTTGCCCGTGCGCTGCTGCATGACGCCCCACTGCTGATCCTGGATGAACCCACCGCCAATCTCGATGCAGTTACTGAGCATGAGGTATTTCGCACATTTGAGGCTGCCGCGCGGGGGCGCACGACACTCCTGATCACACATCGTCTGTATGCGATGGAGCGGATGGATATGATCATTGTCCTTGACCACGGACGGATCGTCGAGCGTGGCACACATGCACGGCTCTTTGCAGCTGGCGGGCTCTACCGTCATCTCTTTGACGTTCAATGCGACATGCTGGCCCAGGCTCCAGATCGGGCGGACCAGATGGAGGCTCTCTATGGATGATCCAACCGCCCTTGCACGAGTGCAGTTCGCCTTCACCCTGGCGTTTCACTACCTTTTCCCGCAATTCACGATGGGCCTAGCGCTGTTGCTCGTCGTGCTCAAGTCACTATATCTCCGGCGCAAGGATGCAATCTTTAACAGGGCGGCACATTTCTGGGGGCGCATCTTCGCCGTCACCTTTGTGCTAGGCGTCGTGACAGGGGTTCCGTTGGAATTTCAGTTTGGTACAAACTGGGCGCGCTTCTCGGCGTACTCAGGCGACATCATCGGACAGACGCTTGCGATGGAGGGCGCCTTCGCCTTCTTCCTTGAGTCCGCGTTCCTAGGCGTCTTTCTCTTTGGCGAGCGAGTGGTAGGGCAGACGTTGCACTGGCTGTCCGCCGTGCTGGTATGGCTGGGTACCTGGGCCTCTGGCGGCTTCATCATTGCCTCGAATGCCTGGATGCAGCATCCTGTGGGCTACAGCGTCACACCCGATGGCCGGCTGCACCTTACCAACTACTGGGCGGTCCTCTTCAATTCGTGGATCATACCGCAGTACATGCACACAATGAGTGGCGCGGTACTGACCGCCTCCTTCGTCATGGCTGGACTCGGAGCCTATTACCTGCTGGCACGGCAGTATGAAGATTACGGGCGAATGTTCGTTACTGTCGGCGTCATCGTCGGGCTTGTCGCAAGCGTGTTTCAGCTGTGGCCGAGTGGTGACCTGGAAGGCACGCAGGTGACGCGCTATCAACCAACAAAGCTTGCGGCGATGGAGGGACTCTTCCAGACCGAGCGTGGTGCGGGAATCGTGATTTTAGGCCAGCCTGATCCCACCGCTGGTAAGCTGGACAACCCGCTTATCGTGCCGAATGTGCTGAGCTTTCTGACCTATCGCCAATGGACGGCGCAGGTCAAGGGCCTCAATGAGTTCCCAGCCGATCAGCGGCCTGATAACGTGGCACTGCTCTACTACAGTTACCATATCATGGTGGGCCTGGGCACCATCTTCATTGCCATTATGGCGTTTGCGCTGCTGCTCTTGTGGCGGCGCAAGCTCTTCGAGCAGGGTTGGCGCTGGATGCTTTGGGTGCTATTCCTGGCGATGCCCTTCCCATTCATTGCCAACACGGCGGGCTGGTTTACCGCTGAGCTGGGTCGCCAGCCGTGGATTGTCTTTGGCCTGTTGCGCACAGTGCAGGGTACGTCACCGCTTGTCTCGGCGGGTAATGTGCTTTTCACGCTCCTCGGTTTCGCGGGCATGTATTTGCTCTTAGGTCTGCTCTACGTCTTGCTGGTTGTCCACGAGGCACTAGAGGGGCCAAAGCCTGCCGAGATAGAGACGTCACAGCATCCTGCTCCTTCCGGTCCTGCTCCTGTCGGTGCGGCTCAAGACTTTTTGGAGTAACCAGTCACCAGCCCGCGCGCTACAACGGAACCGGGAAACCGGCGCGCACGGGTATCGCAGGGAAGGAGACGGACAATGCCAACGCTCTGGTTCATCCTGGTGTTATTCATGATTACGATGTATGTGCTCCTGGACGGCTTCGATCTAGGCGCCGGCATCCTCCATCTGGTCGTTGCTCGTACCAATGTCGAGCGCCAGACCGTCTTGCGTGCTATTGGCCCGGTCTGGGATGGGAATGAAGTCTGGCTCATCGCAGCCGGAGGCACGCTTTTCTTTGCTTTCCCGGCGCTCTATGCCTCGAGCTTCAGCGGCTTCTATCTGCCGTTGATTATCGTGGTGTGGCTCTTGATGCTGCGGGGGGTAGCGGTCGAGTTACGGCACCACATCACTAACCCAGTGTGGGCGTCGCTGTGGGACGGAACGTTCTTCCTGGGCAGTGCGCTGCTAGCGATCTTCTACGGCGCCGCAGCTGGCAATGTCGTCCGTGGCGTGCCACTAGACAACCATGGGATGTTCTTCGAGGCGCTGTGGACAGACTTCAACCCGTTCAGCCAGAACCCTGGCATCCTCGACTGGTATACGATCTTGATCGGTCTCCTGGCATTTGCGGCGCTCACTACTCATGGGGCGAACTATCTCGCGGTCAAGACGACAGGCATGGTTTATGAGCGGGCGCGGCGTCTTATGCGCTTCGCCTGGGTGGCGACGATAGTGCTCACTGTGCTGGCTACTATTGCCACATTCGCGGTGCAGCCGGCGATGCGGGCGGGATTTGCCGCGCGTCCGTGGGCCTTGATTTTCCCACTTATTGCTTTGGGTGGGCTTGGCGCGACGTTCTATTTCCACCTGAGGCAGCGCGATCTGGAGGCGCTGTTCGCTTCCGGCGCCTATCTCGCCGGCATGCTCGCGAGTGCCGCGGCAGGCATCTACCCGATGGTGCTCCCGGCTGTAAATCCAGCCAATAGCTTGACGATCTATAACGCGTCGGCTTCGCAGTATGGGCAGACGGTTGGACTCGTCTGGTGGAGTATTGGCATGGTGCTCGCTATCATCTACTTTGTAGTAATCTATCGCCTCTTCTGGGGTAAAGTGCACGTCACCGAAGGCGGAGAGGCGGGATACTGACCTATGAGGCGTGTGCGGCACAGCACTGTACAGGAAGGCCAATGGCCGAGACGATGTTGCCAGCGGAGCCGGAACCTTTGTTGGGCGGCGACGTGGTGACGTTTGATCTGACCCACCCGCCGTATGAGTTTGCCAATCCCTACGGCGTTACGGCCAGTCTGTCTGCGCCAATGGCTGTGCGGGGGCAGATTGTCGGGCTTCTTGCGCTCGATTGCCAAGACCCAGTAGGTGGCGCTCAGGCCTTCACGGACGCGGAGCGCGCTGGGCGAGGCCAGCACGTTCTGGTTCAACTTGCCGCGTAAAATGCGGCAGGTGGTGAACATCGCTCTGCGTATGGAGCGTCCGGTCTAGCCGCTACACGCCGCACGGAGCGCCGCGAAGCGTGCTGCCGCCTCATCCCACGAGCCCCGGTGCTCGGGTCTCGGCGCAAACACCTGAGTGGGCTCACGCTGGGCGATCGTTCGTAGCTCGGCGAGGGTGTGCAATTCACGCAGGCCGACCAGTTGCATGAGCGCATTCCCCCGCGCTGTCGCCTCCGCCGGTCCGGCGACGACCGGCCTGCCGAGCGCGTCGGCGAGCCACTGGTTCAACCGCACGTTGCGCGCACCGCCGCCCAGCACATGCACGACACCAATGTCGATGCCGGCCAAGCGTTCGAGTTGACGGAGCACCGTGCAATAGCGCAACACCAGGCTTTCCATGATGCAGCGCGCGAACGCGGCAGGTGACTGGAGCGGCGGCTGGTTCTGCTCTCGCAGGAAGTCGTTGATCGTGTCTGGCATGTGGTCCGGCGCCAGGAAGCGTGGATCGTCGGGATCGATGAGCGCGGCATGCGCAGGAACCTCATCGGCGCTGGCAAGTACTGTCGCATAGTCTAGGGCGCCGCGCTCCTGTGCCCAGGCACGCTGGCACTCCTGCAGGAGCCACAACCCCATGACGTTCTTGAGGAACCGCGTCGTGCCAAAAACGCCGCCCTCGTTGGTCCAGTTCGCCGAGAGTGCCTCTGCCGTTATGATGGGCTGCTGCAGCTCTACACCAACCAGCGACCATGTTCCCGAGCTGATATACGCCCATCCGTCTTCCTGTGACACAGGAGTTGCGGCGACGGCGGAGCCTGTATCGTGCGTTGCTGGCGCGATGACTCGGACGGCGCCCAGATCTTCGCGCAACTCTGGCAGTACCTCGCCCAGCACCGTTCCCGGTTCAACAACCGGCGGCAGCATCTCCGTCGGAATGTTCAATTGATCGAGCAGATCCGTTGCCCAGTGCCCAGCAACGGGATTCCAGCATTGTGTAGTGGTGGCATTGGTGCGCTCACTGACCAACTCACCGCTGAGCCAGCTGTGGAGAAGGTCAGGAATTAACAGGAGACGATGGGCACGCTCCAACTCGACAGGCGCTTGCGCGTTATGTGCGAAAAGCTGGACGAGGGTATTGATGGGCATGAACTGTATGCCAGTGTGCGCGTAGATGTCTTCACGCGACACCCGCGCGAAGATGCGCTCCATCACCCCGTCGGTGCGATGGTCGCGGTAGTGGAACGGCTGGCCGCACAAAAGCCCCTGCGCGTTCACTAGCCCGTAATCGACACCCCATGTATCGATGCCTACGCTCTCAAGCGTGCCAGCTTCCTGACGCGCCTTGCGCAGGCCGGCGAGCGTCTCATCCCAGAGGTCGAGGATGTTCCAGAAGCGATGTCCACGGACCAGCACAGGGCGATTGGGGAATCGGTGGACTTCCTCCATCCGCAGGTCTTGTCCATCAAAGTATGCCAGCATGACGCGGCCACTTTCGGCGCCCAGGTCAATCGCTACCGCCGTGCGTGCCACCATGGCCCAGGCTCCCCTTCCTCGATCCTGATTAGCGGGGATACGCCGCCGCGACGCCACCATCCACGTTGAGCATGTTGCCCGTGCTCTTGGCAGAGCGGGTCGGCGACGCGAAGAAGGCCACCGCTTCGGCAATATCCTCCGGCAGGATCGACACTCCCAGCGTGGTGCGCTTGCGATACACCTCTTCGAGCTGATCGGGTGCGACGCCATACGTAGCCGCGCGCTCCTCACGCCACGTGCTGTCCCAAATGCGCGAGCCCGTGAGCACGGCATCAGGATTGACCGTGTTCACCCGAATGCCGAACGGCCCGCCTTCTTCCGCGAGGCAGCGCGCCAGGTGTGCTTCAGCCGCTTTGGCCGTCGAATAGGCCGAGGCGTTCTTACCTGCAACCAGCGCATTCTTGCTGGCGACGAAGATCATCTGGCCGCCCTGCCGCTGTGCCTGCAGCAGCCGGAATCCCTCACGCGCGGTCAGGAAATAGCCGGTGGCCAGCACGTTCCAATTGCGGTTCCACTCCGCGACGCTCGTCTCCGTGAGAGGCGCACTGGACGCCAGGCCAGCGTTGTTCACTATGATGTCAAGGCCGCCGTAGGCCAGCGCCGCAGCCGCGAACGCCGCACGCACACTCGCCTCGTCAGTCACATCCATGCGAATGGCCACCGCACGCCCGGCACCGAATTGCTGTGTGATCTCCTCAGCCTTGTGCTGCGCGCCTTCCAGGTCAATATCTGTGAGGACGATATGCGCGCCGTCACGTGCGAGCCGGCGGCAGATAGCGGAGCCGATACCTCCCGCTGCGCCCGTCACCAGTGCGACATAGCGCGCGAATTCGCGTTCAGGCGGGGCCAGCTTCAGCTTGTACTGCTCCAGCGGCCAATACTCCACCGCATAACTCTCGGCATTGGTCAGGGAGACGAAGCCGCCACACGCCTCGGCGCCCCGCATCACGGCGACGGCGCGGTGATAGAGCTGCGCCGACACATCTGCCATCGTGCTATCCTTGCCCGTTGTGAATATACCCACGCCAGGGATGAGAATCACGCGTGGATGAGGATCGCTTGCCGCGTCAGCTGCCCGCAGCACCGGCTCCGCCGCGTCGGGGTCAAGATTCTGCTCCGTATTGGCATCCAGATACGCCTGATACTTCGAGACATATGCCTCGACGCCGTCGCGCAGGGCGGCCTCCAGGGCAGGGATGTCTTGCTCAGGCGTCCAGTCAATCAGCAGTGGCCAGGGCTTGGTGTGCACGAGGTGATCAGGACAGGCGGCGCCGATTTGCGTCAGGCGCGGCGCATCCTCGCTTCCGGCGAACTGCAGCACATCGTCGGTCTCTTCGTAGCGGAGAATCTGTCGCTTCTCCCGCGATACCAGGCCCCGCAGTGTGGGCGCTACCGCAGCCGCGACTGCGCGCCTCTGCGCCGAGTCGATCGCGGCTGCGCGCATACCGCCAAATACAGCGCGTCGTGTTCCCACGATGCGCGCCTCGACATAGTCGCGCGCCTGGCCGATGGTCTCCATCGTCGCGGCAAAACATGCCTCGTCGGTTTCCCCCCACGTGATGAGACCGTGCTTCGCCAAAATCACCAGACGTGCCTCCGGCCGCTCACGCACTGCCAGGGCCACTTCGCGCGCCAGGCCAAACCCTGGCCGGCGATATGGGATCCAGATCAGCGCGTCGCCAAAGCACTCGCGCGCGAGCCGCTCGCCGTCCTGAGCGCAGGCGAAATAGTTCGTCGCGTCGGCGTGGGTGTGGTCAACATGCGTGAACGGAAGAAAGCCGTGCAGCAGCGTCTCGATCGAGGGGCGAGGCCGGCCAGGATCGAAGAAACAGTGGGCGAGGTAGTCCACCATTTCGGTGTCGCTCATGCGCTCACGCTCGAGCAGCGGCACGATGTCGTCGAGATACAGCCCGGTGAACGATGCCGCCGTACA
>DASVOW010000579.1:0-3987 GCA_036383155.1 Ktedonobacterales bacterium | reverse complement strand
CTGTGCAAGCGCGATATAGAGCGTGAAGGCAAACGATGCGAGTATCGTCATGCCGGCGGCAATGTCTAGCTTGTTGGCACGCGCAGGAACTCGCCCTCTCCGTAGCGGGATGGCGAGAGAGGCAGTCTGGTGGTATGTTCGCTTGCTTTGGACTATCAGTCTTCTCCAGGATGTGGCCCACCGGTCGTGCAGACGATTGGATGAGATGCGGACAGGGCCCAATTTTCGCGCCCATCTGATGAGGAATACAGACGAGACCTGCAATGCGGCGAGCAGCCCAAGGAGCGCAAGCGACCAGAGCGCCGTTCGCGCGAGGTCGTTGATTACTTCCGCAAGGAAAGGAAGCTGTTGGTTGGGAAAAAAGGCTTTGCGTTCTTCATCGAAAGAGCCGTCAGGAAGCAGCGTATGAAACACGACAAAGCGGTCGTTGCGATCGATTAGGACCTCGGCGCAGGGAATGTCCGTGCACAACAGCAAGAGCTGCGCGGATGTCTCCGGCCGGCCCAGGGACGCAGTAATCTCGACGGTCGCTTGCGATGGAAAACTCAGACGTATCCCGCTGGGGGTAGATGTCGGATGAAGTCGCGTCTGTGTGGTGGTGGTGTGTGCTGTAATATCACGCCATGCGCTATAGCTTGCGTTGCCGCGCATCGCGGCCTGAAAGCGATAGTAGGGGCTGTTTGCAATGTGAAGCAGGTAGGTGTCATCTTCGGTGAAGTTGTTGGTGGTGTCGGTCCCATCGATCTGGAATTCGCGTCTCACTGCTGAGGTGTAGACGAAAACTACAGCAGTTGGGGAGATCGGGGGTTGCTCTCCACTTGCATTTGTGTTTGCCCAGGGGATGAGCAATTTGCTGCCATCTATCTCCAGGGAGCCGATATTCGGACCGATGGTCAGATGCAAGGGGATATGCGCTACTTCGAAGCTCGCCCGCTCGACGCCAATCAGCATTAGTGTTACCAGTATGTACGCCCCGACGAAGCGCAACCACTCTGGCGTTCGGACAGTTGTGCGCACATGTCCTTGGGCTGCTTCTCGTTCGCGCATATCTATACCTACTCGCCGTTGTGCCCTTGGATCGCCTGCCGTCGCCTCCATTGCGTCTTTCTCCACACCGGGGCAGCGCATCTAATGTGAATGTGTCTACGCTCGCTACTATATGCCTAGGAATTACATCTGGCAAGCTGGATTGCTGCATGGAAGTCCCATTGCCATTGCATGCCGGCACGGTTGACGCATATAATCCCTGGCACAATGGTGTGGCAACCGAACAGGTCTGGAAGGACGGCAATGCAGCGCATGCACGATACGTCTAGCAGGCCGCTCAATCGCGGACCTGCCATTACTTCGACCCCTTTACTCGACATCCAGATGTTTCGACCGGGTTCTGTGCTTGCTCTAAGCATCTTGCTTCTTCCCGCGCTCGTCGCTCTTGCGGGAGGGATCGTCTTCGTCCTGATGGATGGGCGAATCCCCGACTGGCTTCCTTTCCTTGTGTTGCTCTGGATACCCTGTGCGCCAGTGTTCTGGCTCGCCATGCAGAGCGTACGTACCAACACAATCGGGGTGGCTGCCGGGCGCCCGTGGAGTTCGTGGGTCGAGATCCCATGGACTCTCATTGAGCGCGTAGAGCAATTTGGGCCATTGATCACTATCACAGGCAGCAATGCACAGCGCATGACGTTCGCACCAGTGCTGCTTCGCGATGGAGCGCGCCTTAAGCGATCGCTACTCCTGCGCCTTCCATCGCAGGTCCTCATCGGCAAATTAAGTCGTGACCAGCAGCGTGTGCTCAGGACGGGTTTCTTCATGCCCGATGCTGGCCTGTCAGGGACACTGCACACTCACCCGCATCGCCGCTGGCGTGTGCTCAGTGGCGGAGTAGCACTGGTGCTGATTGGACTGGCTATCCTGGCCGTGATAACGTTGCCCCTTGCTCTCAGTGTTCCATTGGCGCTGCTTTGCGTGCTGGGTATGCTGGCAGCATGCAGTGCGCTGGGCTGGCTGTTCCAGGAGTTGCTGGTCAACGAGAAAGGCATGAGCCTCTCATCGCCGATTACGCGCAAGTCTTACGACATGTCCTGGTCGGAGGTTGAGATTATCGAACACTCGCCGTATCAGCTTGTGTTGCGTCTACGCGGCTCCCGGCGTATGTTGTGTGCCGGTCCCCCATTGCTGCCAGCAGGCGATCGTGACATCATGCAGGCATTCTTACGTGAGTATTGCCTAAATCATGGCGTCCCATTCGTTCCGCGCGGCTGGTTCATGTAGCCGCCGCGCGTTTCCCGTATTCGGTCCACACACCACATGAGAGGGTTACGGCTCAGCGCGCCATGGTGACGGCAAGCTCACGAGCTGCCTGCGTTGCGGCGCCAGCGCGTTCTGGCATCACGCGACTTCGGCGCAAGCGGGAGGGTAGGATCCCCTCCTCTTCGCGGTACTTGGCAATTGTGCGCCGTGCAATCGGAAAGCCGCGCTTGACTAGCAGGCGCGCGAGTTGTTCATCGCTGAATGGATGGCGTGGATTCTCGGCGGCGATCAGTTCACGCAGCTCTTTCTTGACGGGCAGGGATGAATCGAAGAACTCGTCGAAGGGGATGGTGCGCCCCGTGGGTAAGAGGACAAACTTGCCATCGGTGGCGCGGCTGACAGTGGACTCGTGGAGTTGGACGCGCTTGGCGACATCGGCGCGTGTCAATGGCTTGAGGGCGCTCTGCCCATAGAGTAAGAAATCGCGTTGAAGCTCGATCAGGGCGTCGGAGACGCGCTGCATTGTGTCCCACCGCTGTTTGAGCGCCGCGATAAACGACTGTGCCTGCTCGACATACCCACGGATGTGCTGGCGATCTGCGTCAGTGGCGCCGATCTCACCGACGTGTTTGCGTGCCCAGAGATACTCGCGATTCACCTGTAGGTCATAGCGTTGCCGCTCAACCACTTCAGCCTCGAACGTATTGCCGCGCTGACGAATGACGACATCTGGGCGTACGTGTGTAGCCACTTCGGCTATCTCACCAAAGTCCGGGTCAAAGCCGTGTGTTGGATATGGATGGAGGTGGTCACGAATGAACTGCCACTCGGCCTCGACGGTCTTGGGCGTTTCGCCAATGGCTCGCCCTACCTCACGGAAGTGACGGAAAGCCAGTGCAGGGAGATGGTCTCGCACCAATGCTTCGGCCAGTGGATGTGGTGTGCCAGCCTCGCGTAGTTGGCGTAGCTGAATTAGCAGGCATTCGGGGGCTCCGCGTGCGCCGATTCCAGGAGGATCCATGCGGTGCAGTACCGCCAGCACACGTTCTACGCGTAGTGTATCGCAGCCCAGAGCGTCCGACGTATCCTGCACAATTGATTCAGGGAGGTAGCCATGGTGATCGAGACTGCCTATCAGATACTCTGCTATGTCGGCATCTTCATCGGGGATCCCCGTGCAGAGCATCTGCAAAAGGCCTGCGCCACGTCCGACGGAGGCTGCTACGCGCAGCATCGGGTCTGACACGTCGTCGTCGTACTGATTTCCCAGGCCGGAGCCGATACTACTGTACGTATCGGAGTCTTCACGCACGCGCTCGCTGGTAGCGGATGAGCCGCATACTGCGCATGGGCGGCCAGGCGCGTCGAGGCCTGCGCCACAGTGATGGCAGGTTTCGCGCTCGTCTGCCTCAAATGCAGGATTGATATCACGCTCGCGTGCTATTGCAGTGGAAAGCTCTTGGCTGGGCATTTGAAGAAGACGTACAGCAATGATTTGACGATGAGAGATGACACTAGACTGCTGTGACACCAGAGTCGGGTCGATCCGCATATCGAGCATAACCTGCACGTCCTTCCTCACATATGCTGCTGATGCTGTATGCAGCATTGGAATATATCTATTAGTTTGCGTTTCTTTCGTCGATGTGTAGGCAATACACACGGCAGACAGGCGTTGGCGCCTGCCGCCGCACTATAAAGCAAATCACATGCCGGAATCGCGATCAATGTGCGACA
>DASVOW010000578.1:0-6344 GCA_036383155.1 Ktedonobacterales bacterium | reverse complement strand
AGATCAGGCGCCTCCCGCGCACCTGGTGGACGACGCGCACGCGCGCGGAGCCACCAGCCGGGTGGCGCGGAGGAGCGTAGATGGCGAAGATTGCGATCATAGGCAGCGGATTCGGCGGACTCGCCGCGGCGATTCGTCTTGGCGCCAGAGGCCACGAGGTCGACGTATTCGAACAGCGCGACAAGCCGGGCGGCCGCGCCTACGTCTATTCCATCGGCGGATTCACGTTCGACGGCGGCCCGACGGTCATTACCGCCCCGTTCATGTTCGACGACCTCTGGGCTGTGGCGGGGAGGTGCCGTGAGGACTACGTGCGCTTCGTACCATGCGACCCCTTCTATCGAATCTTCGATCACGAGGGGCTCCCATTCGATTACAACGGCGATGAAGCCTTCATCTTCGACCAGATCGCGCGCCGCAATCCACAGGACTGCGCAGGCTACCAGCGATTCATGGCCACCACCCGGCGCATCTTCCAGAAGGGCTTCGTCGAGCTGGCCGACAAGCCGTTCCTGCATTGGACCGATATGCTCAAGGTTGCACCCGACCTCATTGCGCTGCAGTCCTACAAGAGCGTCTACCGCTACGTCTCCCACTACATCCAGGACGACTTCTTACGCCAGTGCTTCTCCTTCCACCCACTGCTGATCGGGGGCAATCCCTTCGACGCGCCGTCAATCTACGCCATGATTCACTATCTCGAACGGCAATGGGGCATCCACTACGCGCTCGGCGGAACGGGTGCGCTCGTCGAGGGCATGTGTCGGCTGCTGCGCGAGCTAGGGGGCAGGCTCCATCTCAACAGCTCCGTGGCAGAGATCCTGGTAGATCGGCGTCGCGTGACCGGCATTCGCTTGGCAACGGGGCAGGTCTTCACCGCCGACCACATCGTCTCCAACGCCGATGTCGCGTTCACCTATCGCAAGCTCATCCCCGCGTCGCATCGCCGCCACAACACCGATCACAAGTTCGAGCGCATGACGTACGGCATGTCGCTCTTCGTGCTGTATTTCGGCACCAACCGCCGCTACACCGATACTCCCCTTGCGCACCACAACATCCTGCTGGGGAAGCGCTACCGTGGTCTGCTCGACGATATCTTCGAGCGCAAGGTGTTGGCGGACGATTTCTCGCTCTATCTCCACATGCCGAGCCGTACAGATCCATCGGTGGCGCCGCCGGGCTGCGAGACCTTCTACGTCCTCTCCCCGGTGCCGCATCTGGGCGCGCCCGTTGATTGGCGCGTCGCCGCGAAGCCGTACCGCGATGCGATTGTGCGCTTCCTGGAGGATCGCTACCTTCCGGACCTCTCGCGCACCATCATCGCCGAACACCACATCGACCCGTTGCATTTCGCAGGCGAGCTCAACAGCTACCTGGGCGCCGCCTTCTCATTCCAGCCCACACTGACGCAGTCCGCATGGTTCAGACCGCACAATCGCTCCGAGGACTTCGACAACCTCTATTTCGTCGGCGCGGGCACGCATCCCGGCGCAGGGCTGCCGGGCGTGTTATCCTCCGCCATCATTGCCGAGCGCCTCATCTGCGACACCGAGCCGCAGGGCAACGCTGCCGATCTGCTGCGGCACGCACATGATACGCATGGTGAGAAAGCGCTGGCAGCGGAAATCGAGGCCCCATTGTGACCTATTCCAGATTTCTACTCGTCTTCATCGTCCTGCCTATCCTGGTGCTGGCGGTCCTGCTGGCGCTGCGCGCACGCACCCTGCCGCGCCCCTCCCCTCTCGGCTCAGTGGGCAGGGCCTCTGCGGCGCTCCTGGCATCACTCATCGTCGTCGCCACGCTCTACACGTTCCCGTGGGACAATCACCTCATCGCCAGCCACGTCTGGTCCTACAACCCCGCCCTCGTCAGCGGCATCACCCTCGGTTGGATTCCGCTGGAGGAGCTGCTCTTCTTCCCATTGCAAACCCTGCTCGTTGCGCTCTGGCTGTTCTGGCTTGCGCCTCCGCCGGCGACTCCTGCCGCCAAAGTGCGCCCTTCTCGCTGCGTGCGGCTCATAGCCACCCTCATTGCAAGCTGTGTGTGGCTTGTCGCGTTGGTCATGCTGCTCGCCGGCTGGCCGCAGGCCACGTACCTCGGTTGGGAGCTGGCCTGGGCGCTGCCCCCACTCATCCTCCAGCTCTGCGTCGGTGCTGGCATCCTCTGGCGCGATAGCCATCTGCTCGTCGCTGCCATCGCCCCCGCCATGCTCTATCTTAGTGCCGCGGATGCCCTGGCGATACACATGGGCATCTGGACGATAGACCCCCACCAGTCGACGGGGCTGCTCATCGGCGGTACGCTGCCGCTCGAAGAGCTCGTCTTCTTCCTGCTGACGACCACCCTCGTCACCGCGGGGCTTCACCTGGGCCGATCGCTCGCACCTCTCGTGCGACCGCGCGGCATCACCATGCTCCGCCTCTCTTCTTCACGCCGCCAGCCGTAGCCATGTGCGGCGACACTCCACCCACTGCAGAGGTTATGCCAGCCTCCCACCATCCCTCCTACTGGCGCGTTGGATACCAGCGTGTTCGCATGGGTAGCCCGCGCATCCTCGACCGCATAGAGCAGCGTCTCCTGGCACACGCTAGGAGGCGCTTTGCTGTCTTCTCTACTACGGCATACGGCATGGATAGTGCGGCCCGAAACGTGACAGGGGTGGATAGGCTCGATCCCGATCACGGGCGGGGCCGGCGCCTCCACTCGGGACATTCGGCACACGAAGGAGATGACACGAAACGGAGGTTCCCATGCAGCCACAAGACCAGGAACAACCCCAGACGGAGGCAACAAGCACCGATCCCCGGTTCCATGCTGCCAACATCAAGCGCATGCTGCGCGACGTGCAGACCCACGCGCGCGACGATACGCAACGCGTCGGCGACCCGAAGGCCCGTGCTCTGTTCGAGACCACGGCTGAGGTCTTGGGCGGCCTGATCAAGGCGTACGACGACTACGAACAGGGAGCGCCGGCATGGCGCTAGCCCCGCCAGACACACAAAAACGCTCATCCCATATTCCATCGGATGAGCGTTTTCTTCCTTGCGGCGCAGAGGTGCGCTGCCTCTGTTTTTTGTCACCGCTTGGTCTTAGCATGTTCTCTTCGCATGTACACGTTGAGAACTACTGATGACCTTCTTACCAAGGAACGATACTTGGTCTTGAAGGACCCTTTTACATCAGCGGCGCTGCTCGCGTCGGGTCGTTCTGTACAACACTCAAAGGATACACCTGGCACATCACCACCGGCTCACAAATGCGCCTGCGAATCTCACAGCGCCATCACGCTCTGTCCTCTGCTCCCTCGCTTGCCTGGAATAACGCGCTGTCACGTGTCGCGCACGCGTGGATGAGGAACTGCGGCAAGCGCCGCGAGCAGCCTCACCCTCACCCGCCGCGCAATAATCCCACGCTCTATACCGTCCCCCGACTTCGCCTGCCTGCCACCAGGTAATACATGAGGACGATAATCGCCACGAGCAACAACACGTGAATGAGGAAGCTCGTGACATGGAAGACGACGAAACCGAGAATCCAGAGCACGAAGAGAACGAGCGCAATCGTCCACAACATACTCAATCCTCCCTTCAAGAACCATGAAACGGTCTATCAGCCATATCGCAGCGCGCATGCCACCAACGAAAACCGCAACGCGGGAGCCATTCCTCACCCATCGCGCCCGACCAGTCGTCGGTCAGGGATGAACCAGATCGCCTCGACGCAGGCATAGACGAGGTAAGGGAGGTAGTGGATGCCAAGCAGCCCTAGCAACGTGCCCGCGCCGTAGATGACCAGCGAGATTTTGCCCTTAAAGTCCCCTCCGATCGCTCGCTCGATATCGGTACCCTTGTTGGCACGGCAGACGACCCCCTGCAGGATGCCGTAGGCGACGCCACTCAACAAGGCAATCGCGCCATACACCACTGCGGGCCACCGCGCCGCGAGATCTTCGCCAGCCCAGGCGGTGCTCGCCGGGATGAGCGAGAGCCAGAAGAGCAGGTGGAGATTCGCCCACATCACCGCGCCGTCGATATGGGGAGTCGCCCGCAGCAGATGGTGGTGGTTGTTCCAGTACGTGCCGATGTACACAAAGCTCAACACATACACCAGAAATTGCGAATGGAGTTGCTTCCAGAGCTCGCCAATATCCGTGCCCGGTGGCGGACGCAGCTCCAGCACCATGATGGTAATGATGACCGCTATCATACCATCGCTGAAGGCTTCCATCCGCCTCGGGCTGAATGTCCTTGGCAACCGTCCTGAAGATCCTTCGTCTTCCATACGCGCATTGTGCCATATCACCGCACCGATGGAAACTGCACCTTCAGGCAGGGCAAGGATAGCGAGCGCCTGGAATCGCGACTGAGCGGACGCAAACGTTCAGAGCTCACCAATAGGTCGGGCAAGCGAAATGCCCTCGAAACGTGCTATACTCACCATCGCACCCCACTGAACGAGGAACATCCATGAGCCCATACGAGTTCTTCCTCTTGTTGATCGCCGCCGTGCTGATCGCCGGCATCCTCATCCTGTTCCTGCCCACTCAGCGCCCCCGCCGACAACCCGGCCCCCTCGCCGACCGTCAAGGCACCGAACCTCTCTTCCGCGATGACGATCGGCACTGGTACGGCGGTCTCATTTACTACAACCCCGACGATCCTGAGCCGTTGGTCCCAAAGCGCTACGGCTGGGGATGGACCGTCAATTTTGCCCACCCTATGGGCAAGCTCTTCCTGGCGATCATGGTCGGCATGATCCTGCTGCCCGTAATGCTAACTGTTCTCTTCCCCAACCTCCCCTCGTATGGATGCCACCCCTCTGGATGCTCCCACCCGCTGTTCCCTCCACTGCCCTAAGCAATTGACCCGCGACGCTTGCCCCTTCGCCCACCCAGCATGCGATATACTACCAGCATTCGGGGACACATCAAACATCAAGAAGTCTCGCATAATGCCTGGTCACCCGACAGGGGTCAGGGTGCTCCTTAAATAGCAAAAAGGGCCAGATAGTGTACATGACTATTCTGACCCTTTTTGGCGATTACTGTGACGTGTATTATCCTCTTGGACCTGGTGGTGGGCATGTCCCTGTTTCAATCCAAGACGTCAAATCTTTCAGATGAGTATCCCATGCTTTGCCGATAGTGGTATACACCTCCCATCCTGCTCCTTCACCAATACCGCTATGGGTAAGTGTTAACAACGTGCCTTCTTTTTCTGCCCTTAACTCAAAAGTAAGGGTTGTCGGAGTAGGAGAAAGTGCTTCCCACGTAAAACTGAACAACTGAGATGGCTGTACTTCTTTTACTTTTCCATGTTCTCCAATACCAGGTGCCATCTCTATACGAAATGTTCCTCCGGGTTTCAATTCGATATCAGCTTTTGGCACAAACCAGCGTTCTAATTCTTGCTTTTGGGTAAGCGCTGTAAAGACTCGTTCGGGTGTCGCTTTAATGAATTGTTCCTTTGTAATTGTCTTAGTATCCAAGTGTGCTCTTTCCCTTTCTTACCTTCTACTTGCAATCAGCAAGTCTTTCTCTCTCGCTCTTCTTCTTCCTCACCTCCCCGAATCCGGACATGCCAAGGAGGAAAGGAGTGCCAGGATGCATTCCTCACCCTGAGCCAGCAAATCCTTGAAGAGAATTAACCCGATTCTACCCCCACCAACCCCATTGACATCCCCCCCGCCACGGTGCGTACACTGCCCACAACGTACGGCCTGCCGTACCCCAGCGCGAGCGGCGGCAGGCGCAAGGAGCCAGCCTCCACATCACCGTCAACCGGCAGATGCGGATACAGAGAGGTAGCTAGGCAGGCAGGCGCACCAACTATGCCCACACAAGAAGCACTCACACTGCGCGACCTCACCCCCGCCGACCTGCCCGCCGTGCGGCGCATCCTCGAAACCTCCGAATACACCCACTACCGCTTCAGCTTCGACGAATTGCCCGGGCTCATCTCCCGCCTGCCCGCCGTCGGCGCCTTCGCCACACCCACCGGCCCCCTCGCCCGCGTCACCCAGGGAACCCTCCGCGCCTTCCTCCTCATCAACTGGCTCGTCCCCCCCAGTGCCTGGATCGGCGGCTTCGGCGTCCAGTGGGGCGAGAGCGCCCACTACGCCGACTACCTCCACCGCCTGCTCCCCCTCCTCGCCGACCGCGCTCGCCAACGTGGCGCCCATACCCTCTACTACTCCGGCAGCGACTACGACATGGACTGGCTCCACGACACCTTCGAATCCCACGACTTCCACCTCGTCTCCCTTCTCCGCTCCTACGACAAAGAAGACTACGCCGTCCCCTCCGAAGGCAACCAGCAGATCCGCGTCCGCCCCTTCACCCC
>DASVOW010000577.1:0-3769 GCA_036383155.1 Ktedonobacterales bacterium | reverse complement strand
TGAGTTTCGCTGCGATCTGTTGCTGAATTGTCTTGACCTCGCCGACCGTCGTATTCTCGCCTACGTTTGACAGCTTATCGAGCGACGTCCCAATCGACGTGACAGCCTGGCAGGCTTTTGTCGTATTTGACGGTGATACGGTTGGAGGCGCAGACGTCGATGCGGTGCCACAGCTTGTCGCGCCTATGAGCAGAGTCAACCCAATAAGTAGCACACATAGTCGCCTCATCTGGATCCTCCTGTCCCAGGTGCCTATCGAAGATTTCGCTACCATGCTTGGGATGGCACATAGAGCCTCATACGCACCTCGCTAACCCGAGCGTTTCCATCCGTGGAACGCACTCCACCGTACTCCTGGTCTCGGCTCAGCTCTGCAGACGTACTGCGCCCGTGGTGATGTTGCGCAGAGGGCCCGATCTCTACTCACGCACGACTATAGACTGGTAAGTTGTCTCCATCCACATGCAAAGGGTGTGTTTGCAGGGCGAGTTTCCAGTTGTGCAATGGGTGCAGGGTGGACTCTCCCGAGGGTAAGGTCGGATGAGATGCCGGCGCTCTCATCCACCGCTTACCGGCTGATCGCCGTTCCTGCGGGCTGCGAAGACAGCCGCGCGTATCCCGCCGGCTGCCTTCGCAGTCTGGAATACGCGCATGAGTTGATCGGACATGTGCATCTATGCAAGACTACGTGAGGCATAAGGATGCCTTGCGTAATCTAGACGAGGTGGTGCTGCAAGGCGAGCACGACGGTCTCGGTGCGGCTGCTGGTGCCCAGCTTGGAGCGAATGCTGCGCGTGTGAAACTTCACCGTCGCCGGCGTAATCACTAAGCGCTCGGCAATCTGCTGATTGGAGAGCCCTTCCGCCAACAGCCCCAGCACCTCGCGCTCGCGATCGGTCAAATCCTGGCCAATCTTGGGGGGCCGAGCCGCTACGGCATGCACCAGCGCTTGGGCCGCCATCGGCGCCAGAATCGGTATCCCGCGCCGCGCCAACCGGATCGCCTTGCCCAATTCATCGACATCCACGTCTTTGAGCAGATAGCCAATCGCTCCCGCGCGCAACGCTTCCTCGACCAGGCTGCCTTCCTCGAAGCTGGTCAGCGCGATCACCTGGACCTCGGGCCACTGGGCGTGCAGCACCGTAATGGCCGCCACTCCGCCCATGCCCGGCATGATCAGGTCCATCAGCACCACGTCGGGATGCAGCTGCTCGCAGAGCGCGAGCCCCTCCTCGCCGCTGGTCGCCTGGGCGATGACCTCGATATCGGGAAAGGCGAGCAGCGAGAAGCGAATGCCATTCCCCATCACCACATGGTCGTCCACCTGGAGCACTCGGATCGGCTCAGCCGCCTGCCGTTGCGCTTCTGCCTGAGCTGTGTGCTGTGCGTGTGGAATGGCAGGCGGTACCAGGTGCGAACCCGACACCTGGGCCTCTGGCAACGAGAATGGCGAGGTACCTCTTGCCGCAAGCTCAGCGGTGGCTCCTCGTCTGAGGGCAGCGGTTAGCACCTGAGCGGCATGGGGATTGGCAGCAGGTGTCGTTCCCGATATTCCTGTCGAAGACGCCTCGGACCTCCTGGTAGTAGGGCTAGACACGGGCATGGGAATCGAGTAGGCATGACTCATATTCATTGAGATGTCTCCTTACAGCCACTAGGCCTAGTTGCTGGAGCCTCATGGTGCCATACGTGCTGCTAGTCGGCCATGAGCCAGCTGTATGTGTCCGTTCGCGGCCAGATCGTGAACCTGGCGATGTTTCCTCATCCGTCACTGGCTGCCGCTGATACACGTTTTTGTGGCTACCGCTATGCCCTGCTGTTGGAGGCAGGAGGCAATACACAAAAATGTGGACGGCGCCAAGAGCACGCCTTGAGCGCTTCACCATGTCCGTCGAATCACGTTACTAGCAGGCATAAATCCGGGAGCACTATCCTTTGGACTATATTATGTCACCACTCGCCATGGAGTTAGTATCGAAGGTAAGAGGTAGATGTCACAAACGTATCACTTCGATAGAGAGCACATATCACGAGAGCATCACAAGACCCGTACACTGGTTCCTGACATGCTTGATCTCTCGAGGACATATCCAGGCAGCAGGTGAAAGACGAGGGGAGAGGGGCAGTGGCTCTCTCGCATGGTATGAGGCTTGTTGTGACGTTTCTCGTGGGATGCCAAGCGCTTACCTATGGGCGAGACTCGTGCTCACTTGAAGATACAGTGGAGACTAACCCTCGAAATTCGCCTCCTATGCGGTGGCAGCGCATAGGCGCGACCCCTACACTGTAGTAGCTCGTGGCAGGTGCACTGTGTGGTAGCCACGAGTGGAATCATTGTTAAGGATGCGTCTCGATCAGAAGCGACACTGCTCAAGATCGATATACTTACATTCCACGGGGCGCTCGGTGGGTCTCGCCTCGCATCTCAAGAGAGGGGTATTGTGTATGGAGCCTCGACGCCCGTCTACGCTGTCACCGTGGCCCCCGCCGAACTCTCCTGCTGGCAGCCACCGTTTCCGCTTGATTCTCGTACTTGCATTTCTGAGCCTGATAGTGGTGGCATTGTTCACGATCGTTAATCGGCGATCCAATGACCATCTGGCACAAGTAGGATATCAGAGTGGTATCAACCAGGCCCTTACTCTGGCATACCAGCCAAGAGTTGCGGCTATCCATCAGGGAAGTCAGAACACAGCAACCGCAATCGACGAGGCGATCTATGGCTCATCGAAGGAGAACACTCAGCGGCTCACGCTGGCTCGAATGGGTTATAGTGTCACCGATACCTCGACACCGCCCTTTATAGGAACGCCCTTGTGGTCGCAGATCGTCCAGAGCGCGTTGCCACTAGTGATATTGGCAGGCGGACTCGTCATACTCGCGTTGGTTGTACGCCGTCGCCTGCCTGCGGACAGCCTGGGTCAGGCACGGGCGTTTGGTCGCAGCCGTGCGGCACGTTTTGATGCGTCTCGTCCGACAGTGTTGTTCCATGATGTCGCCGGTGTGGAGGAGGCTAAAGAGGAGCTACAAGAGGTAGTCCACTTCTTGTGCCACCCGGCTATATTCGCGCGGATGGGCGCCCACATCCCAAAAGGTGTGCTGCTGATCGGTCCACCGGGCACGGGTAAGACCCTGCTCGCTCGCGCGGTTGCCGGTGAGGCGGGTGTGGCATTCTTTAGCGTTAGTGGCTCTGAATTCGTCGAAATGTATGTCGGCGTTGGCGCAAGTCGGGTGCGCGATCTCTTCACGAAGGCGAAAGCGGTGGCGCCGTGCATCATCTTCATTGACGAAATTGACGCGATCGGACGCACACGCAACGCGAGCGGGAACGCCGGGAACGATGAGCTGGAGCACACGCTTAACCAGTTGCTCGTCGAGATGGATGGCTTCGACACACACCACAACGTCGTTGTCATTGCCGCCACAAACCGGCCGGATATGCTGGATCCCGCACTGGTGCGACCTGGGCGCTTCGACCGTCGCGTTATGCTCGACAATCCAGATGTTGTGGGGCGGATTGCGATTCTTCAAGTTCACTCTGTCGACAAGCCACTCGCGCCATCTGTGAACCTGAACTATCTTGCTGAGCAGACAGCAGGTTTCTCCGGCGCTGACCTCGCCAACCTTATGAACGAAGCGGCACTGCTCGCTGTGCGTCGCAGTCATGATAGGATTTCCCAGCAAGACTTGGAGGAGTCCATCTTACGCGTGGTCGCGGGCCCAGAGCGCAAGAGCCATGTGCTCAGCGAGGCGGAGAAAGCCATCGTTG
>DASVOW010000576.1:0-2074 GCA_036383155.1 Ktedonobacterales bacterium | reverse complement strand
GCCTCATAGCGCCCAATCACGTTCCCTGCGTTGTCCTCGTGCACATCCATCCCTGCCCCAGCCATCCACCGCGCCACCAACTCATTTGCCGCCCGCATCGCAGCCGTCCCATAGCGTCGCGTGATGCGTCCCGGCTCCTCCGTGCACGCGGCGAGTTGGTGGCAGCGAGCCATGACGACCTCCGCCGCCTCGTGTGCACCGGATGCGCCCATAACCTGATCCTCCCGACCTCATGCAACAGGGATTAACTGCCTCGATACGTGCTATACGCCCACGGCGAGACCAGCAGCGGCACATGATACGCCGCCGTCGCGTCCACAATCCCAAAACGGATCGGCACATGATCCAGAAATGGCGGCGCCGTACTGGCGACCCCCTGCGCCCCGAAGTACTCGCCGACCGCGAACACCAGCTCGTAGACACCCACGCGCATCTCCTCATCGGAGAGCAACAGAGCATCGGTTCGCCCATCCGTGTTCGTGCGTACCGTTTTCAGTCGCCGTGCCGGAGCGCCGTCGTCATTGCAGCGCCACACCTCGATCAGCACGTTCGCCGCGGGTTTCCCCTGGGCGGTGTCGAGCACGTGTGTGGTAAGCCTTCCCCCCATCGTAGCCCTCCATCAGCCAGCGCGCGACATCGTGAGTGTGATACTACCATACGCCGGGAACGGATCACTATAGACCACGATCCGCTCGTCGCTCTCGGAGCGCGTGATGGGATCTCGTGTGCGATTCTGCGCCGCGAAGTGAATCGTCGCCATCTGCGGGAAGCGCTCGAAGATGCGTGTGCCCATCTCGTGCACCAGATGCTGGATCGACTCGCTCACGAATTCGTGGAACACAACGCTGGCGACATCTCGCACCTGCTCAGATGCAATATACCTGCGGTGGTCGGCGGCAAGCGCATCCGCGACATCGCCATACGTCCAGAACATATCCATGAAGATATAGAGCGGGCGATCTCCACGTTCCGGCAGCGTCGTATAATCGTCGCGCACAAAGCGAGTGAAGGCGCTGCCCGTAACCTTGAGCAGTTGCATGCCAACTCGACCGCAGCGGTGGCTGCCAATCTCCACGCCACCGGCATCGCGCGCAAACTCCATCGTCACCACGCCATAATCGTCCCGCGTGCGACTGAACAGCACATTGCTCGCCTCGAACTGATCACCCTCGCCCCGCGGCACCGCAACGGCGGCGAATGGCATCTCGCGAGCAGTCAAGCGCAGCTGCTCCATCTGCGGATACCGCTCCAGAAAGCGCCGCCCCAGCCATTCGACGAAGCCCTCCAGCGTCGCGCCGTCAAATTCGAGCGCCTGCCGCAGCACAAAATTCTTCATGCTGTCCGTCGCGACCACGCTTGAGTTGTCGCCCCGAGTATATGCCGGCAAGAAGTTCTGTCCGAGCACCTCCACATCCACCTCGGCGGCGAACAGCACATTCGAACGCCCGCTGAAAGGCGACTCTGGCACTGCCGTTACATTGGTCAGGGGACGCGCATACGTCCGGTAGAGCGGGATCGAGAGCTTACCATAGCCGATAGTATAGGTGTAGTCGTCGCTCATTCAGCTCTCCTCCTGACATCGGTGTCACCATCGCCACGCCGTCACCAACAGTGTGAGTCCCAGGTATACGTATCGGGTGTGAGTCCTATTGTAGTACACAGGACGGCCAGCCACAGCAATTCCGCATCGGTAATTTCGCCGGGCCGCCCCACGATTGTTACGACTGCTGCGATTGCGCCGCGTCATCCGTAACGAGTCCGGGCAGCCGCAATGCGCAGATCTTCGCGACTTCCTCCAGGGCGAGGGCGATCTCGTCGTCGCGCTCATTGCCCAGCCGCGTACGAAAACCCGCCAGAATCGCCTCTTTTTTGTTTTCACGCGCGCAGATAACAAACGGAAAATCGAACCGCTCCCAATACTGAGCGTTGAGCCTCTGAAATTCGGCGATCTCCTCGCCCGTAAGCTGGTCCAGTCCTGCCGCCGCCTGCTCACTAGCAGAGGCGGAGCTGAGCGTGCCCGCAAGCGCCGCCCGCCCCACCAAATCCGGATGCGCCCGCAACAATGCGACCTGCT
>DASVOW010000575.1:0-6671 GCA_036383155.1 Ktedonobacterales bacterium | reverse complement strand
ATGGCTCATGCCGAGCGCGACGACGGCACGCCCATGATAGCATTTCCTCGGATAGATGGTAGGGGGCTCGCGCGAGTACAAAACGCACTGACTGCACATCCTCGGGGGCTCTTCACCGATGTAGATGGGACGCTCAGCCGTATCGCGCCGTCGCCCGAAGCCGCCACATTACTGCCAGGTGTGGCGGAGCTGCTGGAGCAGGCACGGGCGCACTTCGATGTAGTGGCAGCCGTCTCGGGGCGCTCGGCGCTCGATGCTGCGCGCCTCGTCGGCATGCGCGACATCATCTACATCGGCAATCATGGACTGGAACGCCTCATTCCTCAGCAGGACGGGCAACTGGCGCTAGCCATCGTGCCAGAGGCCGAGCCTTACGTTGCCGAAGTGCTCGCAGCGCTGGAAAACATCGAGGAAACGCTTGGGCCACGCATACCAGGATTGCTGGTGGAGCACAAAGGCGTCACCGGCAGCATTCATGTGCGCCGTACGGAGGATCCCAGTGCGGCGGAGGAGGCTGTCATGCGCGAGCTGGCGCGGAGGGGCACTGCCGGTGCGCTGCGCGTGACACGGGGTAAGATGGTCGTCGAGGTGCGTCCACCTATCGCGGTGGATAAGGGTGTGGCAGTCGCTACGCTGATCGAAGAACGTGGTTTGCGCGGCGCCCTGTACCTGGGCGACGACCGCACCGACATCGACGCCTTCCGCGCGCTACGCCGCCTCACCGAGTTGGGCGTCTGCGCGTGTACTTCCGTTGCCGTGCTGCATACCGATTCACCACCGGGGCTGGCGCAGGAGGCCGATGTCGCGCTGGACTCCATCGAGCGCGTACCGGAGTTCCTGCGCTGGTTGCTGCAGCAGGAATGAAGCAAGGATGCTGTCGCCTTGACAAAACGAGGGGGCGTATCCGTTAATACAGTAACTATGCAGTATTGCGTAGCCTTGGCGGATACCTTCCCGAAGCGCTGTCAGGTGCGTGTATCTGACACGTGAATGTGTGCAAGTGCCGATTGCGGACAGAGAGGGAGCGAACGAGCGTATGGCTACAACCAAACGGGCGATGAGTGCTGCGGGGAGCGCGACGCGTGGCGCTGGCAGCCTGCTCACCGAATTCAAGGCGTTCATCCTGCGCGGCAACGTGGTCGATCTGGCAATTGCGTTCGTCATTGGCGCGGCTTTCGCCGCCATCGTCGATGCCCTGGTCAAGGACATCATTATGCCCATGCTGGCCGCTTTAGGCGGCAAGCCAACCTTCGACCAGTATTACTGGACGATCAATGGGAGCAAGATATTAGTAGGCTCCTTCCTGACCGCCGTCGTCAGCTTCATCATCATCGCGGCAGTCATCTTCTTCTTCGTCATCAAGCCGTTGAATTATCTGCTGGCGCACCGCAAGTCCGAAGTGCCACCGGACCCGACCACACGCGAGTGCCCGTTCTGCCTGAGTGACATCCCGTTGCAGGCGTCGCGCTGCGCCTTCTGCACCTCTGAGGTGCCCGCATTGGCGACTGTCGAGGTAAAGTAGCAACACCACTCGATACTGTCGTTCTTGCCCACCTGGTCGTATCGTTTCCGCCCGCGCGGCATGCTTCTTCCAGAGGTGCCCGCGCTGGAGACGGTGCGACCAACTTTTTGTCGTCTGGGGCGAAAGTACCCAATAGCTTTGGCGCCGCTCGCCGCTTCGCTACAATAGATGACGCGATAGATGCCACGAATGGCGCTGGCATGCTGGAATGTGGAGGGATGAGGGATGAGGTGGAGCCGGGCCGGTTCGCTGCTCACGATACTGTGCTTGTTGCTGGCGTATGCGCTGGCGGGCTGCAGTGGAGCTACGACACATCCATCGGTGAGCACGGCGGCGCTCCCCATTCTTCCACTGCCGAGTCAACTCGCGGGCTACCATATCTTCGTCACGGACCTGGCGACAGGCGACCTCTCGGAGCTTGGCCTACACACCTGGCATGTCTCGCAGAGCATCCACGGCCTGGGGCTCTCCAGCGATGGCCGCAGGCTCTACGTCACCGATATCAGTGGCAGCAACCTCATCGCCTATACGCTCCACGGCGATAAGATCGGCGACAGACGTGCCACCCCGGTGGGCAGCTCGCCGGTGCACGCGGTCGAGGCGCTGGATGGGCGCACCGTCTACGTGACGAACTTCGGCGGCGCCAGCATCTCCGTCATCGACACCACCACATGGACGCAGAAACGCACGATTGCGGTTCCCGCCGCGCCGCATGCCATCGTGCTCTCGCCAGATGGGCGGCTGGCATACGTCTCGTGCTACGGGGGCGCGGCGATCGCCGTGCTCGACACGCAACAGGCGACGCTGACGGCAACCATCGCGCTGCCCGCCGGATCGCAGCCCTACGGGATCGCTCTCAGTCGCGACGGTCGCTATCTCTACGCCAGCGACAATCTGACGGGCCGGCTCTTCGTCGTCGATACACAGAGCCGCCGAGTATTACCGTCAGTGCTGGTGGGGAATCATCCCGCGCTGATCGCACGCTCTCCCGACGGCACGACGCTCTATGTCACCAATGGCGGCTCGCACAGCGTCAGCGTGCTCGACATTGGGCAGGATCCTGCCCGACCCCGCGTCCGCGCTACCATCGCGGTCGATGGCTACCCGCATGGGCTAGCCGTCACCCCCGATGGACGCTACCTCGTCGTCGCCAATACGATTAGCCGCAATATCTCTGTCGTGGACACACAGAGCGAGCACGTCATCGCCACCATCCCCGGTGAGAAGTTTCCCAACGACGTGATCATCCCCGCGTGATCGCGATGTCGCTCGCACATAGCCACGCTGCGAGAAAATGCGTATTGTGACGAGGGCCACATCCCCGGCTCTTGTGTCTCGCCCACTCCATGCTACAATCGATATGGGACGCTCGCTCTACCCTCAGTGTTGTGAACAGCGCCATCTACGCATTGTCCCCTGCGGTGGCGGTAGAAAGGGCCATCCTTCATGGTCAGCTCGACAGAAGACGCGAGCGGCGTACGTCTTCCGCCGGCATCGGTGCTGGCGCCTGTATTCTTCTTGCTCGGCTACGTGGCCATGCTCATCTCTGGCTTTGGCAAGGGCCTTGACACGCTGCAATCGCTGCCGATCTATATCTTCTTCTGCTTCTTGCTGTTGATGCTGCAGATGGGCATTTCTGACAATCGTAGCGTCGGTCGCATCATCTACATTTTCGTGAGCAGCGGATTCGCCATTGTCTACGCGGGGGAGGCACTTTTCGATCCCTCGACGGGCAATTTTACGCGCAGTCCATACACCTACATCATCATCAACATCCTGCTGCTCGCCGTCTTCTTCTATGATGCAATCGTCCGGCGCAATCTACGTCATCAGCGCCCGAACTTCGGGTTCGCTCAGGCGGGTGCCACACATGCCTCCCGCAACGATTCGTTTGCCGCGCACAGCATTCGCTCGCCCATCTCGTACGGCGCGTTGGGTACCGACTTTGCGGGGCTTGCCATCCTGTTGTATTGCTCGTCGTTCCTTGTCTCGCTGATCAGCAGGCAGCAAGCTCACGGGCGTCCATGGGTGGACGTGAACCTCAATTCGTCGCTCGGCCTGCACCTCAGCACGACTATCGCGCGGCTCGAAGCGCTCGACCTGGTGCTGGCATTCGGCGCGACGGCGGCATCGCTGCTCTTCCTCGGGCTGGTAGGGGTGTTGGCCTCGTCCAGCGTCCCAGCGAAGGGCGGCTCCGCGGTACGCAGCTTTGGCGGGTCGTTGCGCACGATCATCGATGTCGCATTTCGTGAGGTGCTGGGCTCGCTGCGGCTGGTGCTGGGTCCGCTGGTGTGGCTGATCCCGGCGTTCTGCATCGGCTACTTCTCTAGAGGCGTGGTAGCGTACTTCAATCTTTCCGCCGAAACGCACAGCGCGAGCATCCTCGATCTCTTCAATCCATTGAGCGCTGCCAGTGTGGCAAATATCGGCAGCGGACTCACCAATCTGGCGCTTGGCGTGGTTGCTTTCATCGCGGTGGTGGCGGCGGTCGCCGTGCTCGAGCCAGATGGCCGTCTCCTGCGGCGCACGCTGGCGATCTTTGGCCTTGCGGGCCGCAGCACAGCCCTCTCGCTCGCCTTTTTCATCTACAGTCTGGCGGCGGTCAACGCCTTCGCCGTGCTGATCTCGGCGACGACTGCGGAGCCGTTCCAGGTGGGCGCGCCGGGACTGATCACCCTGGTGGCAAGCGGGGCGTTTATCTTCTACTCGTCTCTGCGCGAGCGACGGCTCTCACACGCCGTCGCAGCACCCGTCTCGGAGCATGCGACGACGACGGCAAAGTGAGGATTCACCTCGCGATTTCCACCGCAGGCGCTTGCTATCACACATCTATGAATGTGTGACAACGAAGTTGCGCGCTATTGGCAGTGATGCCAGAAGCCATAGCTGTTTAGATACTAGGACTCTAGTCATGGTGCGGCTCACCAGCGTGAGCCGCACTGCTATACTTGGACCTATCGACGTGCGCAAGGTATAGTCGTTGTGCTGCTCGGATGGGTGATGCAGCCCGCGCGCCGAATATTCTAGGAGAATGTGCGCGAATGAAGCGAAACATTTTGCTGCGACGGCCCTGGCTCACCGCTGGCATTGCAGTCGCCAGCGTCGTCCTCCTCAGCACTCTTACGCTTGCTGCCCTCAATCTGCGCCACGTCCACGCCGGCGGCACCGGCGGTGGCGGCGGCGGGTATGGTTCTAATGAATGTTTGTATACGGGAGGAGATCCCGCCTGCCACTTCAGTGGTGCTGCTGCTCAGACCGGATTCAGTATTGGTGGTGATGGAACTAACTGTGTCTTCACGAGCGCGAATGTGTTCGTATCAGACAACGTAGTCCATAGCCAGCCGGAGTCACCGACTGGTGGACCCTATATCTTCGTCTCGCTGTTTCGCTATGACAACTGTGCGGACACGATGCTCGAAGACTCTTTTGGCTCTGCCACCGGCTTTGACTACAAGCATGATGCCAGCATGGAATCCGCTTCGGTGAACGCTACCGTACCTGTCACCGATTACGTAACAGGCACTACAAGGAATCTCACGCTGAACGTGGTGTGGAAGGGCTTTGGCAACGTCGATAGTTTTATGGATAACTATCAGTTCCAAACCGGGCATACCGTTTTCCACAGCCACTTCTCTGGCGACAATCGCCAGGCGATCGCCACGGGCACCCTCACCGATGGCACGACGAGCTACTCGTTTGGGCCAGGTCTGTCTCGCCTCTATAATGCGCGCGGCGGCACGCTTGACATCTCTCACTGATCTGCATAGGCGTGAAATATCCCGCGACGAAGAGGAAATCTCACAGGCACTCACTATTCGAGTGTCTCGGCACAGAGAGATGCGTGCATCCTGATGCGAATTCTGTGAGTTCTCAACGCATCACCGGCACAGTGTTCAAGGAGACATAGACATACATGAAGACTGGCTTCTTCCAACGGCGTTACGCTGTCGTTCTCAGCCTTGCTATCGCTGGCCTCGTGCTTGTTAGCACGCTCACGCTGACCGCGCTCAACCTGCGTAATGTTCACGCCAGTGGGACCGGAGTGAACAGTTGTTATCCTGCGGCAGGTACAAAAACCTGTCGCTTCAGCGGTATTAACGCCACAGCCAACTTCTCTTCAAGCGACTCTGGATCAGGCTGCACCTATTCATGGACAGAGGTGATCGTCTCTGACAATATGGTGACCGGCGGACCTGGAGTCACGTCGGGAACGCCCTTCGTCGGCGTGAACATCTTCAAGTTCGACCAGTGCACGTATACGGTGCTGCAGGATCAGTTTGGCATCACAACAGACGTAGATTTCAAGCATGACACCAGCTTGCAATCAGCTTCCGTGGACGCAACTGTCCCCGTTACCGACTCCCTAACAGGGACGACGAGCAATTTCACGATTAGCTTGAAGTGGAGGGGTGTCGGCCCACTCTCGAAGGTGATGGATCAGCAGGCAACGCGCTCACAGCACTACGTACTTCGCACACGGTATACGGGTGATACCAGAGCAGCTATCGTTTCAGGGACGTTCTCGGACGGAACGACCAATTATGCCGCAACGCCAGCACTTTCCACTCTCTTCGAGACAAAGGGTGGCACGCTAGACATTATCCAGCAGTGATCTTGCCGAACTTGTAAACGAACACCTTGACTCCGGTCTGCTCCCAGCGTGACCGGAGTCATGCCATATCCATAGACAAAACCGCTTCCTGTCGCGTGCCCTCGCTCGCTTCCAGTTTCTAATTAAACCTGTGTACCGTCTTGTGCCTTTTGGTCCTGTGCATCGTTGGTACCGGTGGGGCCTATCATGGCCCCTTTGGGACGCGAAAAGCGATATACTTCAATAACCGTTGATTGCACTACATTTTCATACTCGCCAGGAGGCCACCGCCATGAAGCTCACCTGCAAGCAGCAAGATCTGGCCAAAGGACTTTCCACCGTAGGCCACGCCGTCTCGACGCGCACCACATTACCGATCCTCTCGCACATCCTGTTGGCGACGGATGGGGAGAATCTGCGCCTCTCCGCCACCAACCTGGAGATCGGCATCACCTGCCTCGTGCCGGCGAAGATTCAGCAGGAGGGCATGACGACGGTGCCGGCGCGGCAATTCACCGATTTCGTCGGCGCGCTCCCCGCTGAGGGGGTGGAGCTGAC
>DASVOW010000574.1:0-1877 GCA_036383155.1 Ktedonobacterales bacterium | reverse complement strand
GCTCTCCTATCTCGTCGTCGGCGCGATGTGGCGTCCGCGCTACGATGCCCGCGTCGACATCGCAACGCAGCGTGTGCGATTGACACAGCAGGCGATCATCAACCAGCGCACCGACGAAGACTGGTCGCAGGTGGCGCTCGCAGTCTCCACCGCGCAGCCTAGTGCCGCCGCCACACTCCCCGACGAGCCCGATCCCTGGTACCTGGACATCCTCAAGCCGCCCCCGCCCCCTGCGCCGATGGTTACCGCCGCCGCGGGCCCGATGCGTATGGCGCGTATGTCGGCCGGGGAGGAGCGCGAGCGCGGCGTTGCCGATACCGCGCTCTACAGCTCCAGCCCTCAGCTTATGCAACAGGTGGAGGCCGAGATCGCCGGTGCCACCGCCGAGCGGTCAGGTGTAGCGCAGATCTTCCACCTCCCCGGCAGGAGCGATGTCCCCTCGGACGGCATGCCCCGCACGCTCGGCATCGGCGACTACGATCTCCCCTGCCCGCTCGACTACGTCACCGTGCCGGTCCTCACGTCGGGCGCCCATCTGCGCGCCACCGCCACCAACACCACCGGGCAGGTGCTGCTGCCCGGCGAGCTGCACATCTTCCATGCCGGCCCCGCCGGTGATGAATACGTTGGTGCCACAAAGCTCGACCTCACCGCCGAGAACGCCGATCTCAAGCTCTACCTCGGCGTGGACGACAACGTGACCGTCAAGCGCGAGTTGATCGAGCGCGATACCGACAAAGGCAGCATCCTGCAGGGCGGTGTGCGGCGCATCACGTTTGGCTACCGCGTCACCCTCAGCAACCGCACCGGCTCGCCGCAGCGCATCGTCCTCAAAGATCGCCTCCCCGTGCCGCGCCACGAGCGCATCAAGCTGCGCGTGCTCGATATGCGCCCGCAGCCAAGCGCGCACACCAAACTGGAGCAGCTTACCTGGGAATTGCAGCTTGCCCCCAATGACGAGCGTCGCATCGAGTGGCGCTTCGTCGTCGAGTCGCCCGCCGACATCGAGATGATCGGCCTGCCCGCGTGATACACTCATCCACGAGCCACAGTGGCTGAGCTATCTACACGAGGAGAGAGAAGGCGATGAGCGAGACACTTGCGGACGTAAGCGGTACCGGCATACCCACATGGCCTGCCGACATCATCCACGTGAACGAGGATGGCTGGGTGCTGGTCAACCGGGGCCGGACGCATGGCGTCGTGCCAGGGCTGCGCCTGCTCGTCGTCGGGCAGGGCATCCGCGAGCTACGCGACCTCTACGCCCAGGCCGCTGAAAGCGCCTCCGACCAGCCGGCCCTGCGCATCCGCCGCATCTACGAGCAGCTCGAAGTGATCCACGCCGAGGATCGCTCCGCCATCGCCATCGCCACACGCACGCCACCAGAGCGCCGCCCCAGCGTCTACCAGGGGCCCGATGGTGAGCTACTCGTCTGGGTGCCGTTGCCCGAAGGCTTCACCTGGCCCAGTCCCAACGCCACCGAGGGCCAAGATGAGGATGCATCCGACGCCCCCACCGACGACGAGCAAGCGCAGCCCTGGCACGACGGCGACACAGATGCCCAGGCAGACGCTGATGCGACCGGTGAAACGGC
This sequence comes from Ktedonobacterales bacterium, assembly GCA_036383155.1. GTDB lineage: Bacteria > Chloroflexota > Ktedonobacteria > Ktedonobacterales > JADMIN01 > DASVOW01. The sequence continues at coordinate 282 of DASVOW010000574.1, read as the reverse complement.
GGACGAGCCGCCCGAGCTCGGCGAGCAAGACGACGAGCGCTGGGAGGAAGCTCTGCCCCTCAACGGCGTCAACGTCGGCGACATCGTGCTGCCCGCCATCCCCGTCGCCGGCGTCCCCACCACCGCGGCAGCCGCCACCGTTCCTGGTGCTGAGCCCCATCCCAACAATCCGTTCGAGTCAGGCCGCACCTACGACTGGATCAAGCCTGCGCAATGAGCGCGCAGCACACCAAGCATCCATAATACAGTCGCAGGGTGTGAATCATCGGCCCTCATACGCGA
>DASVOW010000573.1:0-3063 GCA_036383155.1 Ktedonobacterales bacterium | reverse complement strand
CCCGACGGGAGCGGCACGGTCACCCAGGCGGCGGCCGATCTTGGCGTGAGTGCCAGCCAGGTGGAGACCGATCCGGCCACCAACATCCTGGGCGCCGCCGCCGTGCTGGCCGACAACTCGAAGGCGACGAACAACGGCGTCAAGCCCACGTCCAGCGATGTGAATGACTGGTACGGCGCAGTCGCGAAGTATGTTGGCGTACAATATTACCAGCCGGCCAAGGCGTTCGCCAACAACGTGTTCGGCGTCGTGCAGCATGGCGCCTCGGGTGTCGCATCAGACGGCGAGTCCTTGACCATTCATGGACAGAGCGTGCAGCCGAACACCAGCCAGATTGACGTGTTGAACCTGTCGCACCTGACCAACAGCCCCAGCGATTACCCCGGCGGCTACTGGACTCCCGCCGGTGGCAAGCACTATAGCGCCGACAACCGCCCGAAGAAAGACCTGTTCATTCAGTACATCGTCATCCACGACACTGAGGAAGACTATCCCGGCACAGTGCGTGCCTTCACCAATCCCGGTGGGTGCTGCTCGTCCCACTACATCGTGGACGGGGCGACGGCGGATGCTGGCATCTACCCAAGCGTGACGCAGATGGTCCACAACAAAGACATCGCCTATCATGCTGGCAACTGGTGGTTCAACCAGCACAGCATCGGCATCGAGGACGTGGGCTTCGCTGATACCGGCGCTGATTACACTCAGGCGATGTACGACGCCAACGCCAGGCTTGTGGCGTACCTCGCCGCGGTCTACAACATCCCGATCAACCGCTCGCACATCCTGGAGCATGGCACCGTTCCGGCGCCGTTCCAGGGTCTGACCAACTACATGCACTGGGATCCAGGCACACACTGGGACTGGCCGTACTGGGAGAGCCGGGTCGTCTACTACTATGAAAACGTGTGGACGAACAACGCACCCTTACCCGCCGGCTCCGATGCGCCGACGATCACCACGACAAACTCCACCATCCATAAGGTTGTCCCGAACAACGGCGACAACACTGCGGGAACCATCTCGGCCTGGCAATCTTCGAAGGATGTCGAGTTCACAAACGTCTATGCTGACGACAGCGGCAAGCCGTCGAGCCAGCTCATCCGTGGCGCATCGGATCCCAGCACGTGGGTCAGCCCGTCGAATTACAACGCGGCGGATTTCTCCTGCGACAAGCTGCCCGATGCGACGCAGAACGCTGATGGCACGTGGACGGAGGACACAAACTCCGACACTCGCGCCAAGGTAGACTACGGCGAAGAGGTGAGCGTGCTGGGCACGTACACCGATACGACAACCACGCCCGCTACCGTATGGGACAAGATTGACTTCAACGGCGTGACGGGGTGGATCCTCGACAGCGAGACGACCACGAGCGGCGCGACAGGCGCGGTCGTCACATTCACCGGCGCCGGCGGCGACAGCATGTATGGTAAGCCGGCCTTGAGCAGCGCCGCCGCCATCTGCCCCGAGAGCGCGGGGAACACCTCGCGCGCTGGCGAGTCGTATGTGGCACAGACCACGTACACCGACGCCAATGGCGTGCTGTGGTACGAGATCTTCTACAATCACCGCGCGGCCTGGGTTCCGGCTAGCGAGGTGACTGTGAGCTAGGAGATCTTCACACCTGTAGCTGAGACTCGTTGGGATCCAGTCGTGGTGGGCGCGCTGCAGTGAGCGTCCACCACGATATTCGGGACATTACGAGCATGCGGCGAGGCGGTGAGGACAGTGACCGGGCACGACGGCATGGACCGTGCGTGTGTGGTGCATGGGCCTGATCTGGTGGTGCTGGTGGCAAGGATTGTTGTAATGAGAGGGATAGTGAGGGGTCGCGCACCTGCTGGCCGTTGGCTGGAGTGCCCGCCGAGTGCTCGATTCGCTTTGCGCAATGGAGGGTTGCCTGTGCACGAACGCAAGACGTTCCTTCACCGTCACCCGATTGTCTCTTTCTTTGGTATCGCCTTTCTCCTTTCCTACGGGGGCTTTGTCCTGTTGGATGGGCCAAAGCTGCTGCGTCATGAGCGCATCCAGCCCTCGGATGCGTTGCTCCTGTTCCCCATCATGGTCGTTGGGGTGGGCGTTGCCGGCATCGCATTGACAGGCATTCTCGACGGAAGAAGTGGTCTGCAGGATTTGTTTGCGCGTATGGCTCGCTGGCGTGTCGGTGTCGGGTGGTATCTCGTGTTGCTGCTGCCGCCCTGCCTGTACCTCGCCGTTCTCGGAACACTACACGCGCTTGTCTCCACGAATTATGTCCCGGGCTTCTTTCCGATCGGGATCGTGTTTGGCTTGGTTGCCGGGTTCTTCGAGGAGATTGGCTGGACGGGATTCGCCTTCCCGCGCATGCGAGCGCAGCAGGGCGCGCTCCCCGCAGCGATCGTACTTGGCGTGCTGTGGGGGCTGTGGCATGCGCCGGTGGTGGATTACCTGGGGGCGGCGGCTCCTCACGGCGCCTACTGGCTCCCCTTTTTCCTCGACTTCATCGCGATGGTGACCGCCTTACGGGTGCTGATTAGCTGGATGTATGTGAATACGGGTAGCCTGCTGTTGTGCCAGCTCATGCATGCCAGTAATACAGCCTTCCTGGTCATCCTCGGCGCGCCACACATCTCAGCCGCAGAGGAGTCGCGCTCGTACGGACTCTACGCAGCCGTCTTGTGGGTGATTGTGGTCGTGGTGGTGGCGCTGGACGGCGCCGACCTGCAACGCAAGCCAGCGCATACGAGCTGATGCGCCAGCCAGTGGAGCCTGTACAACGGGATCGCGTTATGCGGAATCGGGCGATATTTGCGGGCTCCGCAATCGTAAGTGGCTGATGCTGTACTTGCCGCACAGCTTGACAGGCAGGTACGCGCACGTTATTCTGTACCTATCGGTACACAAAGGGGTTGGGGTATGGCCCAGGTGGAGCAGGCACAAGTGAATACAGGGCCGGGGCGGCCAAGCGACGCACGCAGACGGCTGGTGCGCGCGGCTATGACGCTGATCTTTGCGCACAGCTACGCTGGCGCCAGCGTCGATCAGCTGTGCAAGCAGGCGGACGTGGGCAAGAGCAGCTTC
>DASVOW010000572.1:0-1817 GCA_036383155.1 Ktedonobacterales bacterium | reverse complement strand
CTACCTGGGCGCGCTCACCGATCTCGTGGAAACGTATGAGAATGCCCATGTCGTCATTCCTCCTACCAGCGGCGTGGATGCGCTGCGCTACCTGATGGCAGAGAATGGGCTAACTCAGGCCGACCTCGTGCCGCTGTTTGGCACGCCCTCAGTCGTCTCCGAAGTGCTATCAGGCAAACGTCGCCTCGCGCTCGACCATATCAAACGGCTGTCGGCGCATTTCGGCCTACCCGCCGACGCCTTCATCGGCCCACCCTCGGCCTAATCGGCGTGCTGCACATGCACCCGAGACCCTCCTGCTGCGTTTGGTTCGAAGTCACGGCAGGAGCGGTCTCCTTCCTTGTACTCACCCGCCGTTTCTGACAGAACCCCACAAACTATATGCCCGCATGTAGTTGACGGCTGTCGTGTGGCGCCTGCTCGCGGTCAAACTTCCCGTAGTCCCTGATCACGCCAGCCACCCTGATTCGATAATCCCGGAAAATATCCGCTCGCCCTCTCGCTTGTGCTTCTCGGTGCTCACTGCGCTGCCTCCATGCTTCGACCGCTTGCTCGTCACGCCAGAACGAGAGCGAAAGCACCTTCCCAGGCTCGTAAAGACTTTCGAAACGCTCTATCGAAATGAAGCCATCAATGCTGTCGAGCAACGGCCGGAGCTGGGCCGCGATATCGAGATACTCTTGCTTCTGCTCATCATTGAGCCGAACTTCAAAAATAACAGCAAGCATCATCGTTCTCCTTCAAAGAGTGGTATGCGCACGTTCGCTGAGGGGCGATAGCTCATCGTCGCGGTCAGGTGTGGCAGATTGGCGCCAGTTGCCAGCAACCGCGCGACACCGGCTCTGGCGATCATCTCGGCGACACTCTCCCCTGGGCACCCATGTGCGCCAGCTCCAAATGTGAAGAGAACTCGGCTCTTCCGAAATATATCGAGCCGCTCAGGATCTGGATTGGCAGCCGGATCCCGGTTGGCTGCTGCCAGCACGACCAACACGGCGTCACCTTCGTGCATCTCCTCTCCCGCGACCACGCCATCAGCGGCAACGTACCGGCGCGTGTTCTGCACGGGCGAGTCGTAGCGCAGCACCTCGTGAATCACCAGACGCAGCCTATCAGGCTCAGCCACAACCTGCTCGTAGATATCCTGATGCCTCGCCAGCGCCAGGAGAACATTGCCAATCAATCCCGCGGTCGCCTCGTAGGTCTGCGAAAGAAGGCCTACGCTATTGGCTGCGATCGCTTCCCTATCTGCATACCCCACTCGCTGTGACTCTCTCGCCAGGATGCTCGCCAAGCCCGGCCCCGGCGCAGCCTCAGGCGCGTCCAGCAGAGCTTGCACCATCTCCAGCAAGTGGCCAGCCGCTCTCTTGCCCTGCTCTATCTGCTCAGGGCTGCTTGTCGGCGTCAAACAGCGCACAAACTCGCTCGTCCACACTGCCACCCGCGGCAACCGCTCTTGCGAGATTCCAAGCAGACTCGCGACGACATTTACAGGCAATTGGAATGCAAAATCTGTCAGGCGACTGGGGTGAGCCTGCGGTTCAAGCTCGTCTATCAGCAGCCTCGCCGTGGTGTCGCTCTCTGCCGCGATCTGCTCCGCGTCGATAGCCTGTAACGCGCTGGACACCGCCTCGCGCATAGGACTATGCCCTTGCCCGTCATTCATTCGCACCAGATGGCGAAAGACATCACCAGCGGATGACCCCACCAGTGTTCTCGGAACCTGCTCCGTTGGTGGGCGCACCCGGCACAGATCGCTTGCCAAGACGGCTGTGACCGTAGCTGCGCTTGAAGCAATCCACATCCCCGCTGTTTCG
>DASVOW010000571.1:0-5717 GCA_036383155.1 Ktedonobacterales bacterium | reverse complement strand
GGAGAAAGCATCTCCCACCAAGCCCTTTCAATTCGCGGATTCAACTGGAGTGCCCCTTATGCCTGACCATCCGCTACACGAGATTCGCGCCAACTACGACGCCACCTCCATAGTCGTCTACCAGGCGTATAGCCCCGAGATTGCCCTGCCCGCCGTCCAGCACAACCGCTTCGTGCCGCCCTTCTCGCTCAACCGCATGACCTGGATCAAGCCCTCCTTCCTCTGGATGATGGAGCGCAGCAACTGGGGCCAAAAGCCAGGACAAGAACATATCCTCGCCGTGCGCATCACCCGCCAGGGCTGGGAAGAAGCGCTCGCACAGGCCGCGCTCACCACCTTCGAGCGGGATGTTTACCATGACCGTGACGACTGGCGCCGCCAGCTCGACGACGCCCCAGTGCGCGTGCAGTGGGACCCCGAGCGTACCCTGCGCGGCGCAACTCTCCCGTACCGCAGCATCCAGGTGGGGTTGAGCCGCCACATCATTCAGCGTTATGTGAACGAATGGACCGTGGAGATCCGCGACATCACCCCACTCGTCCGCAAGCTCTCCACCCTCATCCAATCCGGCAACGCCAGCGCCGCGCAAGACCTCCTGCCCCGCGAGCGCGTCTACCCCCTGCCGGACCCCATCACCCGCCGCCTCGCCATGCGCTAGCAAGGCGCACACTGTGGCATACGCACTGTTACTGATGCAGCTGGCGCACTACGTGAGTCATATGGCAAGGAGATACTCTCACACTTCGTCTTCCAATGCCTCGGCCATGGCTTCCTCTAGGGAGAGCGCGCGACCTGCGGCAAACGCCGCTGACCACCGCGACTCGCCGAGCGCCACCCGTGCGCAGGCTATTTCCCGCTCTATCTCTGCCCGCCAATGTGGCGCTTGTAACTCTCCGACCGTCGCACGCAGCGCTGCGGCAGCTCCCAGCAGTCGTGCTGCCCGTGTTCCCCGCTTAGCTGCCGCGGCAATGAGAGCGATGCCCTCCAGGCACCTTGCGAGGTATCGGGGCACACTGACCCCTCGCCATGTGATGAGCTGTTCGCGCGCCAGCCGTGTCGCACCAGCCAAGTCCCCTTGCAGCCGTGCGATATGGCTCAGCCCGAAAAGCTGGAAACCTGCCCAGAAGTCGCTACCGACCCGCCGACAAATCGCCAAGCTCTCTTCAAAGTACGCCGCCGACTGGTCGAGATCGCCGCGCAGAAGGGCCACCTGGGCCAGCCCGGAAAGCGGGAAACCCGCCCAGAAGTCGGCGCCTATGCGCCGCGCCAGTGTCAGGCTTTCTTCGAGGTATACCGTTGCCTGGTCCAGATCGCCGCGCATCTGCGAGATGTGCCCTAGATCGCTGAGTAAAAGACCAGCAACAGGCTCACCAGACGCCTGGAGCAGCGCCAACCCATTCTTGATAAAGGCTGCCGCCTGCTCTATGTTACCTTGTCGCCGCGCTAAGTGACCTAGCTGGCCAAGCGCCAGCGCGGCGACCCATCCCGGCCTCTGACCAGCCGCCAGCGCTAGGCTCGCCTCCAATGCATTGCGCGCCTGCTCGTACTCGCCTGCTCGCCGAGCAAACATTCCTACCCCGAGCAGCGCCTTCGCGCGGGTCATCGTCGATGCCGCCGTGGTCAACCCATCTGTGCTTGAGCGCGTCAGGCCAACATCCGACGTTTGGACGAGCAGGCCGTCAAGCCAGCCACGCCCCTCTCCGAGGTAGCCCTTGGAGTCCCAGAAAGGAACCAACGCCGCAGCCAGCCGCAGCCCCAGCTCCATCTCTCCCTGCTCGCGCGCCCAGCTCAGCGCGGCCCGGAAGTTGTCGTACTCCTGCTCCAGCCGATTCAGCCAGGCTACCGCATCCGGCCCATACATGGCTAGCTCCCGGCCTTCCACCAGACTCAAGAAGTACGTGGCGTGCGCCCTGCGCAACGCCTCTGCCTCGGTACTTACCTCGTCCCGTACCCCGTCCTCGCCTCTCCCCGCCTCCAGCTGCCCCAGGGCGTATTCACGGATGATGTAGAGCAGCCGGAAGTGCTTCTCGTGGTTTCCACCTCCTGCACCTGCACCTGCCTCCTCATCCACCCTCCACTGCTGGGGCTGCTGCACGAGGCTCTGATTCACGAGTGCCTCCAGCCCCTCCAAAACATCTACCCCTAGTGGCGCGGTGCCCTCCGGCGTCGCACAGACCGCCTCAACGGCCTCCACTGTGAACCCTCCCACGAATACGGCGAGCCGTCGAAAGAGTCGCCTCTCTGCTGGAGTGAGCAAGGCCTCACTCCAGCCGATGGCCATCCGCATGGTCTGCTGCCGCGCCTCCAGGTCGCGCGCCCCGCCAATCAACAGCGGCAGACGCGGCTCAAGTCGTGCCAGCAACTGGACGGGAGACAGGAGGCGGACGCGAGCAGCCGCTAGCTCGATGGCCAGTGGTAACCCATCCAGTCGCGCGCAGATGCCAGCTATGGCTTCTGCGGTTTGAGCAGTGAGCGTGAAGGTGGGATGGATCGCGCGTGCGCGTGCGACAAAGAGCGCCATTGCCGGCGCTTCCAGCAGCCATCGCTCGACTCGGAACGCTCGTCCACGTGCGGTGGGCGCGAGGTCAGCAGGAAAGAGCGGTGAGAGAGGCGGCGGTAACGGCAATGGCGAGACCGGATACTCCTGCTCCCCCCGCAAGTGCAGTGGTGCTCGGCTGGTTGCGAGGATGTGCAAGTCTGTGGCGCCGGTGAGCAACTCGGCGATTTCGTGCGCAGCCGCGAGCACCTGCTCGCAGTTGTCCAGCAGCAAGAGCAGTCGCCGTGACCGTAGCCACTCACGAAGCGCCTCACTAACTGACTGGCGGCCCATGTCTTGGAGGCCTACCGTGTGAGCAATGGTCGGCACCACCAGGTCCGGGTCAGCAACTGGAGCGAGTGGAATGAACCAGATTCCATCGACAAAGGCGCCGGCGAGCGCAGCGGCCACCTCCATTCCCAGGCGCGTCTTGCCCACGCCGGCGGGTCCAGTCAGCGTCACCAACCGTACCGACTCCTCCTGCAGGAAGGAACAGATCTCCGCTACTTCACGCTCGCGGCCGAGCAGCGGTGTGGTCAAGAGGTGCAAGTGGTGCGGCGTGGACTGGGAGGCGTGAGCATCCGTCCCGACCGTGTGCGCGGAGCCTACAGAGCCGGCGGCTGCTGCGAGCGTAGGCTCAGGCAGTAGAGCAGGCATCGACGCAGTGGAGCGAGTAGGGCGGGCAGCGGCCAGCAGCGCAGCGTGTTCTGTGTCAGAGAGGCCCAACGCTGCCGCTAGCCGCGCGACGGTGTCGCGGTGTGGGGACCGGCGCTCGCCACGCTCCAAGCTAATGACGCCCCGCCACGACAGCCCAGCGCGCTCCGCCAGTTCGGCCTGAGTAAGCCCGGCGGCATGGCGGTGGCCTCGCAGTAGCACCCCAAAGAGAGGCGGGGAAGACGGAGATGGGTTCAAGGAGCGAGAGGGGTCTGTCTGCATGGGGTGCCTGCCCTCACTGGCCACCATTCCGACCCGATGCGTCAGATGTCGCTGACTCCATGCCTTGTTCAATCGTCGTGGCGTCGTTGTCGGAGATCATAGCACATGTATGCCTGCGGCGTACCAAAGGGGCATCGACCGCCGCCCAACACACCGCCTCGCCCCTGGCATAGCGCAACGCTCAGATGCCAGGGCACCCTACAGCGCTGACGTGCCTGAATGTGCATATGGATGCGCATATAGCTGTACACGTTGCTCATAGTCATTTGCCCGCCATTCGGGCACAATGTAACTGTGGTGTCGGCGCCTCTTCAAGCGCCCGCACGGCCTCTCGACCGCCGACGGCGAAGTACGGGTGGTCGAGATGATATGGGTAGGTTGGAGTCATGGATGGTGCCGAGCGCGCCAGACGTACATGAGGAGAGAACCGGATGAGCCAGAATCCCCCAGCGCCTTCCGACTATCTGTTTGCGCAGGCGCCTGACGAAGCCCGACGGCTAAGACGCCAGTCTGAATATTTCCGCCGCTTCACCAGCGCCTTCCTGGAGTCTGCGGGCATTACCGCTGGGATGAAGGTGCTGGATGTTGGCACTGGCATCGGCGATGTCTCTTTTCTGCTCGCCGAGCGGGTGGGTCCGCAGGGAACAGTCGTAGGCGTTGACATGAATCCAGCTATGATCGACTTGTCCCGCCAGCGGGCGCAGGCTGCCGGATTTACCAATGTGTCATTCCTCCAGGGCGATATCTTACACATGGCGCTGGATGACCAATTCGATGCCGTCGTGGGTCGTTTGGTGTTGATGTATGTGAAAGACCGGGTGGCGGCGCTGCGTCGGCTGAGTCAACACCTTCGTCCGGGCGGCATGCTCGCATTTCAGGAACTGGACCTCACGCTTGCGGGAACCAGCTTACCTCCCGCTCCACTCGTTGAGCAAGTGGGGAGCAGGCTCACCCAGGTCTTTCAGCGGGCCGGGCTCGACACACGGGGGCTGAATCTGTTCCATCTTTTTCTGGAGGCGGGGTTGCCCACTCCGGAGTTGGAGTTGATCACCACCGTGGGCGGTGGGCCAGACTGGGCCGGATATGAGCAACTCGTCGATATCACCAGTGCCCTGCTACCGCTCATGCTCAATTTTGGGATTGCCACCCTGGAAGAGGTGCGGGTGGAAACACTGCTCCAGCGGCTGCGTGAAGAAGCGGCCTCACGACAAAATGTCGTCATGATCCATGGGCTGATGAACGTCCGGACCCGCATCGCCTGAAAAGTGAGGAGGTGAGCATAGCTCACTTCCTCCAGATTTAGGAAAAAGGGCACGTCTGCACTCTCGCCGCTGAGTGAATCAGCGAAATTCGGGCAGTCCGATTCTATCGAGATCAAGCAGCCACGATGGGATTACACAACATCCTTGCAGAGGTGACGTGGGGCAAGCCCTCCTTCCTCTGGATGATGAAATCGCCCGCCGCCTCGCCATCCGCTAGCTCACTTCGTCGGCACAGACCGATCTCCAAGTGTGCCGCACGCGCGAATGAGCAGCCCGGCCGCTTGCGTCGTCAGCCCTGCGCAGTGCTCCGTGCCCGTCTTCTCCACACGCACGTTGACCACGTGCCCCCACGCGTCCGTGATCGCACATGAGCCCCCCGACCGCGCCAGCGTAAACGTCTCCGTCATGCTCACGTCGATGGACATGCGCGTCACGGTCAGCGTCGCCGGCTCGCAGCGCCCATACGCCTGCGCGAAGCACTGCCCGGCCCGTCCAGCCTCATCCGGGTTGCTCACAAACGTTTCTCGTGCCAGATGCACCGCGCCACACTGCTTGGCCACGCCGCCGTTCGCCCCCGCGCGCAACGGCCCCGTCGCGAGAAACACCGCCAGCCCTCCCACTACGACGACAAGTGCCGCCACGGCCATCAACGGCCAGCGCCGCCCGCGCACCACTCCGTTGAGCATCATTCCCATCTCACGATCTCCTTGAATCTAACCAACAAATTATCTGCGGTGGCTATGCAGCGCGCCGACCGTCTTCGCCCGTTACCTCTCTCGACGCCGGCAGGCACCCGTAAGTTCCCTCACATTTCACTTGTCAGAAGAGATAGCCCAAATAGGTCGAGCTTCCCCATAACGCCACATCCACCCGCAGCAACTTCTACACTGAAACCCCAAGCGCGACGCTCTAGCGCACACAACTGTGCCATGGTCACGATCGTCTGGAAGGCGCTTGGGAGAAGAGTACCGCGCACCATGCGC
>DASVOW010000570.1:0-1524 GCA_036383155.1 Ktedonobacterales bacterium | reverse complement strand
GGCAGACGGGCGTTACCATCGGCAGTAGAGTCGCCGTTGACCCGAACATCAACTGCGGCTATTGTGAGCAATGTCGCGCGGGTCGCCAGAATCTCTGCCTCAATTACGGCGCTATTGGCGTTTCCATTAATGGAGCGATTGCCGAGTACGTCGCCGTCCCCGAAAAAAAAGCCTACCTATTACCCGAATCAATGTCCTATCCTGAAGCAGCCCTCATCGAGCCGGTTTCCTGTGCGGTCCATGGCATGCACAGCATCAACCCCAAATCTGGCGACACCTTCCTCATTGTCGGTGCGGGAACCATGGGCCTGATGCTCCTGCAGTTGGCGGTACGCGGAGGAGCCTCACAGGTTGTGGTCGTCGATCTGAATCCCAACCGTCTTACCCTGGCAGAGCGATTGGGAGCCCGACGCACCTATACCGATATCCAGCATGCGCTCGCCGATGAGCCGCTTGGCTTCAATTGCGTCATCGACGCGACCGGCGTCCCCGCCGCGATAGAGCAAGCTTTTTGGGCGGTCAAGCGCGGCGGAAAGTACATGATGTTCGGTGTGTCGCCACACGAAGCGCGTGTCTCACTCTCACCATTCCGAATTTACAATGAAGAAATCACTATCGTTGGCTCGATGGCGGTGCACAACTCATTCCAAGGGGCCCTCGATCTCCTTCAGAATGGGATCATCAGCGCCCGCGATCTGCTTTCCACTCCCTATTCCCTTGAAGAATTTCCCCAGGCGCTCGATCACGTACGGCGGGGTGAAGGACTAAAAACGCAGATCCTTCTGGATGCTTCACGACGCTGTATGACACGCCTGTAAGGGCAGGCGTGGTGGCTCAAGACGCGAAAGGGCAGGCTCTTGTCGGCCAGCCCTTTCGCGCTCACCCGGCCTCCACATCCACAGTAAACACAGGCCACCCTTCACCCCCACACCACACCTCCACCCGTCCTTGGTTCCATTCCAACTCCCGCCTTCAGCACCGACTACCACTCCACCGCACAAGGTTGACGCCTCTCATATTCGTGACGTATCATCGATGATATGACATGCATGACATATCACGAACCGTAACAAGCTACGAGAGGAACTCACCACATGCGCATCCACGCTATCCAGACCGGCACCGTCGCCATCACCCACAACTGGCGTCGCGGCAAGGGACACGGCAGCATCCGCCGGCTCAACACCCTGCTCGACCGCCAGTTGACTGAGCCGCTACCCATCTACGCCTGGGTCGTCGAGCATCCTGAGGGCGTCATCGTCGTAGACACCGGCGAGACAGCGCGCGCCAGCCAGCCCGGCTACTTCCCCAGTTGGCAGCCCTACTTCCGCTTCGCCGTGAGAGAATGGGTCCGCCCCGAGCAAGAGATCGGCCCTCAGCTCCGTGCGCTTGGCATAGACCCGCAGCGCGATGTGCGCTGGCTCGTCATGACCCACCTGCACACCGACCACGCCGGCGGCCTCGCCCACTTCACCGGCGTCGAGACCCTCGTGTCCCGCACCGAATACGCCAGCGCCCAGGGCT
>DASVOW010000569.1:0-2209 GCA_036383155.1 Ktedonobacterales bacterium | reverse complement strand
AAGTTGGCGCGAAGTCAACGCCTACCTCGCCTCGACCGCCGGACACGGCATCGCGCGCAACAGCGTGCTCACGCTCGTCGTCATCACCCAGGGGCTTACCGAGGCGCAGCTTATCCTCGACGCCGTCCACACGCTCAGCTCGCAGCACCCCTCGCGTGCCATCATCGTCTCCACCGATCCCAATCAGCCGGGTCAGGAGATGCAAGCGCACGTCGCTACCTATGTCGGTGAGAGTGCGGCCAGCTACGGCGAAGACATCGTGATCGAAGCCCAGCGCGACGCCATGCGCCATCTGCCGGGCGTCGTTCTACCGCTCATTGTCTCAGGTCTGCCCTCCGTCCTCTGGTGGACGGGCGAGCCACCCTGGGGCACCCAGCTACTGGAATCCCTGGTGGACGGCAGCGACCGCTTCGTGGTGGACACCTCAGAGGTGACGCACGTCGAGAAGAGCTTCGTCTCGCTCGCCGACATCATGCGCCGTAAGCTTGCCCGCTGCGCCGTGAGCGACATCAGCTGGACGAGCCAAGCACCCTGGCGTGATATGATCGCTCAGTTCTTCGATCCCGTTGAAATGCGCCCCTACCTCGACGGCATCGAGCGCGTCACCATCGAATACGCCGCCGGCGAAGAAGATGCCCCCACGAATAGTGCCCAGGCGTATCTTTTCTCCGGCTGGCTCGCGTCGCGCCTCGACTGGCACGTCAGCGGCGCTCAGCCCGGCGGCGTCGACGGCAGTCGCCAGCATACCCTCCGCGACGACAACGGCCACGTGGTAAACCTGGAGATCAATGCTCGCTACAATGTGCCGCAGCGCCACTGGTGGAATCGCGAGCCACAGGCAACCCCCGGCGGCAACGGCGCCCATGCTGGCTCGTCGAGCAGCCCGTGGGTGCGCGTTGGCGCGCTGATGTCTGTCCACATCACCTCACGTGTCAACGGTCAGCGTGGCACCTTCGCCGTCGCCCGTGAGCGTGATCTGGCCCACGCCACCACACTCTGCCAGGCGCCGAACTGCAACATCCCTTCGCAGACCGTCCACCTGCAATCCATCGGCGAGCGCGAGCTACTTGCCGATCAGTTGAGCTTCCTCGGTCACGACCCAGTCTACGAAGAGGCGTTGAGTGCTACTGCCCTGCTTGTCGGCGGCACCGGGCGGAGGAGTATGCTATGACGATGCCCTCCGGCAATCGCGGCTACCTCGAAATCCTGGAGAACCCCCAGGCGGTCGCCAGGCGCGGCGCCGATCTCTTTGCGCGCCTCAGCGCTGATGCCATAGCACGTTCTGGGGAGTTTCGCGTCGCCCTCTCCGGCGGCTCGACCCCCAGAGCGCTCCACACCCTCCTCGCCTCCGACCCCTACCGCGACCACATCGACTGGTCGAAGGTGCAGTTCTACTGGGGCGACGACCGCCACGTCGCCCCAGATGACCCCGAGAGCAACTTCCGCATGGCCTACGACACCCTGCTGCAATTCATCCCCATACACGAGGCGCAGATGCACCGCATCCACACCGAAATGCCCGATGCCTCCGCGGCGGCCGAACTCTACGAGCAGGAGTTGCGTCAAGAATTCCACCTGGCTCCGGGAGAGCTCCCCCGCTTCGACCTGATCTACCTTGGCTTGGGACCCGACGGCCATACCTGCTCGCTCTTCCCGCACACCCCCGCGCTCAATGTCACCGATCGCCTCGTCAGCGCCAACTACGTCCCCAAGCTCCACACCGAGCGCATCACGCTCACATTCCCTGTCATCAACAACGCAGCGAACGTCGCGTTCCTCATAGCCGGCGCCGACAAAGCCTCGGCGCTCTCCGTCGTGCTTGAGGGACCATCCGACCCCGACGAATACCCCGCCCAGCGCGTCGCCCCCACCGACGGCGACCTCTACTGGCTCGTAGACCGCGCCGCCGCCGCCCGGCTGCACACCCGTCCATCGCCATAAATGCCCACCGCTTGCCAACGATGCCTGTTGCCAGCAAAACCCTGCTACCGCCACTCCGCTCGCCGCACGGCCCCTTCCCTCCAGGGGAAGGGGGTAGGCGGTTAGGTCAATCCCTGACCACCGGCCCGCTCTGTGGTACATTCACTATGCGGTGATGTCTCTCAACTTTAACGAGGAGCAGTGAAATATGGCGCTCATAGTCCCCTCGATCCTCTCGGCGGACTTCGCCCGGCTCGGCGAGCAAGTGGAGGCCGCGCAATCCGGCGGC
>DASVOW010000568.1:0-2473 GCA_036383155.1 Ktedonobacterales bacterium | reverse complement strand
CCGCCGTTCCTCACGCCCACTTTGATCTCAGCTCAGCGGTAGGTCAGCGTTTCTATACGCGACGCCTGATTCAGGAGTTTCTCACATCGGTGCCACGGAGCGAACCCGAGGCCCGCCTGACCTTCCTGCGCTTCGACGGCGCGCTACGTGTGCTGACACGAGCGGAGTTCAGCCAGATCATCGACAACCTGCGCCCGCGCCAGCGCCAGCTTGTGCGTCTCGCCATCGAAGAACACTGGCCCCGTCAGCGCGTCTGCGATTATCTCCAAATCAGCCTCAAGACATTCGAGCGCCACCACCAGGAAGTGCTCGACCTTCTGGCCCAAATGTGAAATTGTGACCTCGATCATATCAGGTTCGTTCGCATGGATGATACACTGCTATCAACATACTAAGGTTGAGTTTCGACGTGGGCATGCTCTATCCGTACTGCAATGAAGCAAAGACGAGCCGCAACGTCGTTAACCATTTCTCAACCAAATTACCATGTAAGAAGTACTCCATACTATGTCATCCTACCTCGTCTCACCGTTGTATACTTAGGTGAGTGTGAGAAGTAACACGTGCGCCTCAGCGCCCCGGCTTGTCGCTTCTTCAATGAAACTCCACTGGCAGGCGACTACACAAGTGTCCGCGCCTCTAGCTGGGTTCCACAGATGTGTTACATTCGCGAAAGGCACTGAAGACGCTCGGGTAGGAGGTGATACGACGTAGCTATGAGGCAAAAGAGGTAAGCCCTGTGTTCTGGAAGCATAATCGTGCGTCGGCAGCGGCGCATCGTACCATAAAGCAACCTCCGCGCTGGGTGGGGATGGTTTTGTCTTTGGGGGTGGAGTAATGAGGATTCTGGTGGCGGATGATGATCGTGACCTGAACGATATCATCACATACTGGCTCAAAGGGCACGGGCATGACGTCGTCCGTGCGTTCGATGGCGAGCAAGCGATTGGCAAATGGCGCGAGAGTAAGCCTGATATGGTCATCCTCGACGTCGAAATGCCCAAGGTGGATGGCTTCGAGGTCTGCCGCAAAATGTCGGCTGAGTCTACCTCGCTCGTGATGTTCCTCTCCTGCCGCGACCGTGAAGCCGACGAGGTGCGCGGCCTGGATCTCGGCGGCGATGACTACCTCACCAAGCCCTTCAGCCCGCGCCAGCTCATGGCGCGCATCAAGGCGCTCGGCCGTCGTGCGGCGGCTGCACCGCATGTCAGCACAACCTCACTCGTCAGCGTCGGGCCCATCAGCCTCGACTCGATGCGTCACGAAGCCTCGCGCAACGGCATCAAGGTGCGCCTGACGCCGACGGAGAGCCGCCTGCTCCACCTGCTGCTGACCCACAGCGGGCAGGTGCTCACCACGGATGTCATCGTCGAGCGCGTTTGGGGCTACGACGACGCTGGTGATACCGGTCTGGTCAAGACCCACATTCGCCACCTGCGCCAGAAGGTTGAGCCCGAGCCGAATGCGCCGCAATACATCGTGACAGTTCCCGGCGTCGGCTACACCTTCATGGCCCAGGCCAGCTAACACACGGCAGGCGCGCCCGCGCCGCCAACTCCTATAAGCGATCGTTCGCCCGGAGCGACTACGACAGCCGCTCCGGGCATAGTTGTCCCTGGTTTCTGGTCGTATTATCGGTCGTGCCGCTGCTGCAACGCATCCCCGCGATCTCCCAAACGCATGCCTCCACCCGAGCCATCTCCTCATGCCGTGTCCACACCTCGATCTTCACTCCTCTTCCCCACCATCCTTCTCCGTGTCCCGCCAACAGTCTCCTCACCGCACCATGTGCAAGCATGCGGATATGATACCTGTCATAGCAAAGTAATGAGACGCGACACTATGTGAGCCACCGCACCGACCGTACACTTGAGACAGCGAACGTGAGAACGACCTTTCACGATAGGAGCTGTCACATGCACACAGCAATCACCACGACAGAGACGGACATCGGACAAGAGGGGCACACGAGCGCGGCAGCCGAGCCCATCATCGGTCTGCGCGGCGTGACCAAGACCTATGGCTCTGTCCGCGCCGTCAACGGCATCGATCTGGAGATACGCCGCGGCGAGACCGTCGCCCTCCTCGGCCCCAACGGCGCTGGCAAGACCACCACTATCAGCATGCTCCTGGGCCTGCTTACTCCTACGAGTGGCACGGTAGAGATATTCGGCATGACGCCCGAGCAGGCGATCCAGCAGAGCCGCATCGGCGCCATGCTCCAGGAAGGCAAGCTGATGCCCGGCGTCCGCGTTGGCGAGCTGCTGGACTTTGTTCGCAGTTTGCACCCCCATCCCTTACCCAAAGAGCAGGTCATCGAAATCGCCAGCCTGGAAACAATACTCGATCGCCGGGTAGATCGGCTCTCCGGCGGCCAGACACAGCGCGTGCGCTTCGCCTTGGCGATCGTCGGCGACCCCGAAATCCTGGTGCTGGATGAGCCAACCGCTGCGATGGATGTAGAGGCCCGCCG
>DASVOW010000567.1:0-13460 GCA_036383155.1 Ktedonobacterales bacterium | reverse complement strand
AGCGATAGCCGCCGTGCGCACGAATTCCACCGAATCAAACAGATCTGACCCGGCCTGCTCGCGCAAAATCTCACCCACCAGCCCGCCCAGCAGATGGACATCCGCCCTGAGCGCGTCGAACGTCTCAGCGCCAGATGTACGCACTGCTTCCGAGCGGGAGGCTGTCACATCTGCGTCCAGGATTATTCTCTCCGTCTCACCATGATCGCGCGCCGCCCCAGCCGTATCTACTGGACAGCAGCCAGCGCCTCTTCCAAGAGGTATGCGCTGGCATGGTCGCTGTCCATCTCCAGGACGTAGAGATACCGCGTACTCTGATGCGAGAGTTGGGCAATTGTCATGACTCGAACGACGGTAGCGGGGGCATCGTGCCGGTTGTTTGCGGCGTCGCTCACGGCAACGCGATCTCCTGGCGCATAGCGTGGCTGCTGTGTGTCCATGGCGTGTCTCCGCATGATGAGCGTGTGGGATCCACCGGCATGCCTCGTCGTAATGCCGGATCGGATGCTGCACCATTGCGGCGTGTACCCAAATGTCCAGTACAAAACCGTGAGATACGAAACGCTGTCCTCGTCATCCCCGTGTGAACAGTATAGCATATGGACTTCGCGTGTGTTGCATTAGGCAATATGCACAGCAAACTCTCCTCTATATTTTTGCACTGCCAGAAATAGGAGTAGGTTCCTTATTCTGGAACCCACTCCCATCAACACCCCGGCTCTACTCCGGATCACTTCACCGGCGTCGGCTGCGTTGACTTTGACGTACGCTTTGCCTTAACAGGCGCAACAGTTTTAGCACCCTGTCCCGGTGCGGCAGGTGGGCGTGTGATGGCACCCTCCGACGCCGACGAGACGAGCGCTGCATACTTTGCGAAAACACCGCCGGAGTAGTTGGGCGCAGGTTCCTGCCATCCAGCCATACGCTCGGCAATCTCGGCCTCCGAAAGCTCGACGTCGAGGCGCCGTGCGTTCAGATCGAAGACGACGATGTCACCAGTGCGTAGCGCCGCGATGGGCCCACCTCGTGCCGCCTCCGGGGCCACATGGCCGGCCATCAGTCCGCGTGTCGCGCCGCTGAAGCGCCCATCTGTAAGCAGCGCGACCGTCTCACCCAGGCCCTCACCGACAATGGCGCTGGTAACTCCCAGCATCTCTCGCATGCCGGGCCCACCGCGCGGCCCCTCGTAGCGGATCACCACCACATCGCCGGCGACAATCTGGTTCTCCGTCACCGCGTGCATGGCGTCCTCCTCACAATCGAAGACGCGCGCAGGACCGCGATGGTACACACGCTCGTGGCCCGCCACCTTGATGACACAGCCCTCCGGCGCCAGGTTGCCCTTGAGGATCACCAGTCCGCCTGTGGGCTTGATTGGGTTGCTTAACGGGTGCACAACTTTCTGCTTCGGCGTTTCGACGGCGGTAGCCGCCTCCTCCGCGAAGGTGCGTCCGGTCGGCGTCAACTGGCTCCCATCGGCGTAGCCACCCTCAAGGAGCCGCTGCGCCAGTAGTTGGATGCCGCCCGCGCGGTCCAGGTCGGCGGCAACATAGCGCCCGCCAGGCTTGAGGTCGGCCAGCAGCGGCGTGCGGGCGCTGATCGCGTCGAAATCGTCGATACTCAGAGGGATGTCCGCCTCGCGTGCCAGCGCCAGCAAGTGCAGCACTGCGTTGGTCGAGCCGCCCGACGCCGCCACGCCAGCAATCGCATTCTCGAACGACTTGCGCGTCAGGATATCGCGAGGGGTGAGGCCACGCTTGAGCATGTCCATCACCAGATGCCCCGCCTGTACACCCACATCGTCCTTGCGCGGATCAGTCGCCGGAACGCTGGCAGTGCCCATTGGCGAGATGCCAAGTAACTCCAACGCCATCGCCATCGTGTTTGCGGTGTACTGACCGCCGCAGGCACCCGCTCCCGGACAAGCGACATTCTCCAGCGCGCGCAAGTCGGCGTCGCTCATCTTGCCCGCAGCATTCGCGCCCACCGCCTCGAACACATCGAGGATGGTGACATCCTTGCCCCGGAACTGGCCCGGCGCGATAGACCCACCATAGAGCACGAAGCCTGGGACGTTGAGGCGAATCAGCGACATCGCCGCAGCGGGGATCGTCTTGTCGCATCCCACCAGCGCCACGACCGCGTCGAACATATGCCCCCGCCCGACCAGCTCGATGCTATCGGCGATTACCTCGCGGCTGACGAGCGACGCCTTCATACCCTCGGTGCCCATCGTCACACCATCGCTAATCGCGATAGTGTTGAACTCCATCGGGGTACCGCCAGCCGCGCGGATGCCCTCCTTCACCTTGGCTGCGAGCTTCCGCAGATTCAAGTTGCAGGGCATCGTCTCGATCCACGTGTTGGCGATGCCAACAATCGGGCGCGACAGGTCCTCGTCGGTATAGCCGACGCCCTTGAGCATGGCGCGGGCAGCCGCCCGATCACGCCCATCCACGATGACACGGCTGCGTTGCCTGAGATCAGACGACATATGAGTGCAAGTCTCCTTTCTTAGATAAGATAAACATATGGCTTGCAGTTGATACGATAGTCCGTCACACTGGCTTACGGCCGATGATAAGAGCGACCTCGACCGTGAACGAATAATCCGGCTCGATAGCGACG
Organism: Ktedonobacterales bacterium; assembly: GCA_036383155.1. Classification (GTDB taxonomy): domain Bacteria; phylum Chloroflexota; class Ktedonobacteria; order Ktedonobacterales; family JADMIN01; genus DASVOW01. The sequence goes on along the minus strand of DASVOW010000567.1, from coordinate 10,832 downwards.
GCTTCTCGCACCTCCCGCGGCGCCTGATCGATAGCCTTGCGTATCGCCATCACCTGATCGAGAGGCGTGCGCATGCGCGCCACCCAACTATCGAACTGCATGTGCAGCGGCCACGTACCCGCCACTTCGCCTACCAATTTCGCCGCATGCAGCATGCCGAGCCACTGCTCGCGTGTATGATCGCGCACATGTGATGGATCGCGCAAAAGCTCGATCGCGTTGAGCACAGTGTCAGGTGCGGGATCGGCAGATGCGATCAGATCGACCAGGAGGAACACACCGCCCGGCTTGAGCACGCGCGCAATCTCCGCCAGCGCCCGTCTGGGATGCGGGTAATGGTGCGCGCTGTAGCGTGAGGTCACCACATCGAACGAGCCATCCGGCTCGTCGAGCGCTTCGATGTCACCCCGCCGAAACGTGACATTGGCGATACCGCGCTCTGTGGCGAGCCGCCGCCCCTGCGCCAGCATCGCGTCTGCTAGGTCGAGCGCAACCACCTGGGCAACATACGGAGCGAACGCTAGCGCGCTGTGTCCCGCTCCTGAGCCCGCGTCAAGCACACGCTCATCGCCTCGCAATGGGAGAGCCCCAACCATCGCCGTGAGATCGGGACCAGACGCATGGATCACACTAACAGCGTATTCACCGGCGACGGGATCGAATTGCTGCCGCACGGTCTCCTTGACATCCATGCCTACCGCTCCACAGGATAGACCGGCGTGCACCACGAGGCATAGGCGGGATCGTCGCCGCGTGCCGCGCGCAGGTAGCGCTGCTGCAAGTCCATCGTGATCGCCCCCGGCACGCCACTGCCGATGGACCGGCCATCCACTCGCGTCACCGGCGAGACCTGCACGCCCGTCCCGGTGAAGAAGATCTCGTCAGCATCATACAGCTCGGTGCGGTCGATGGCGCGCACGTCTGTCTTGATGCCAAGCTCACGCTCGGCCAGCTCCATCACGGCGCCACGCGTGATACCTTCGAGAATGTCGTCGGCAGCACGCGGCGTGCTGATCTTGCCATTCTTGACCAGGAAGAGATTGCAGGAACTACCCTCGGAGACCGTGCCGCTCTCCGTCAAGAAAATCGCCTCGTCGAATCCGGCGGAAGCCGCGTCATCCACCGCGAGCGCGCAGTTGATATAGCCGCCGGTGGTCTTGGCGCGCACGGGAATCGCGTTGTTGCTGGCACGCCGCCACGAGGAGATGCAGACGCTCAACCCTGCACTGATATCTACATAGTTGCCCATTGGGAAGCCGAAGATCGAGATCGTATCGTCCAGGTTCGACAGTGTGAGCTTGATCGTACGGCTGGATTTGTAGGCGACTGGGCGTACGTAGACATCCTGGCGGAATCCCTGTCTTCGTAAAAGCTCCACAGTAACATCGCAAAGCGCATCTACAGACTCATGCTCGCCAATCTTGAGCACGCGCCGCGAGAAGGCAAATCGCTCGTAGTGTTCGCGCAGCTTGAGCACGTAGAGCTGCTCCTGCTCGGCGTTCCAATAGGCGCGGATACCCTCGAAGCAGCCTGTACCGTAGTGGAGGCCATGCGTGGCAACATTGATATTGGCCTCGTTCATAGGGACGATGTTCCCATGGAAGTAAGCCAGTCCCTCGTGGGAGGCGACAGTAGGGATGATCGGTGCTTTCGCTTTGGTTGTCTGCGGCGCTTCGTGGGCTGCCGCTACGTTCTGGGCCATTGGGCTGCTCCTGAGATGAAGACGATGAACGATAGAGTGAGAGTGTCTGTATACACGCCAATTACGGTTATGCGGTGGTAGAGGCGAGCTTGCCCTCCGCGCGCAGCTTGTCGCGGGTAGCGGCGATGAGGCCGCCGGCCTGGATGATGCGCAGAATCGAGTCGGGATACGATTGCGCCTGGTAAGTGCGCGTCTCGCCATCCGAGACGACGTCGATGCGTCCCGTCATCAGATTCGCGCGCACCTCGTCGCCCTGGCGCACCGCCTGCACCACCTCAGGACACTCCAGGATCGGCTGACCAATATTGATCGCGTTGCGGTAAAAGATGTTGGCGAACGACGAGGCAATCACCACCGAGACGCCCGCGCCTTTAATCGCTAGCGGTGCATGCTCACGTGACGACCCACAGCCGAAGTTCTCGCCGGCCACAATCGCATCCCCCGGCCGTACCGTTTCTGCGAAGTGAGGGTCGAGGTCTTCCATACAGTGCTTAGCAAGCTCGACCGGATCCGAGGTCAACAGGTAGCGCGCCGGGATAATCACATCCGTATCCACGTTGTCCCCGAAGACCCACGCGCGCCCACCAATGGTATTCTCGGCAGCGCTCGACGTACTCGTGGCGCTCGCCGACTTCTTCACTCTGGGAGACTTCACCGAGGTCTGCACGCCGCCGTTACCTTGACTGCTTTTGGCACTCATACCAGCACCTCCTCGCGGACGACTTCCGCCGGGCTGGCGACGCGACCAAAGATGGCGGACGCTGCCGCCACAGCTGGACTCGCCAGATACACCTGAGCATCACGGTGCCCCATGCGCCCACGGAAATTACGATTGCTCGTCGAGACAGCTCGCTCGCCAGGCCCAAGCACGCCCATATAGCCCCCCAGACATGGCCCGCAGCCCGGCGTCGAGACAACGGCCTCGGCGTCCTGGAAGATCTCGATCAGTCCCTCGCGCATTGCCTGCCGCTGCACCTCGACCGAGCCAGGGATGATGATGCAGCGGATGTCGGGGTGAATCTTGCGCCCACGCAGCAGCTCGGCGACGATGCGCAGATCTTCGATGCGGTTGTTGGTGCACGAGCCGATGAAGACCTGATCGATGGGATCACGGTCTACCTGACTGATCGGCTTGATGTTCGACGGCTCGTAAGGGCAGGCCACCACCGGCTCGATGTCGGAGATGTCGAACTCGTACACCTTCTCATACTTCGCATCCGGGTCGGCGGCAATCACCTCATAGGGCCACTTCGCGCGCCCCTCGACGTAAGAGAGCGTCTTATCGTCCACGGCAAAGAGTCCGGCGACGGCGCCCGCCTCGACGGACATATTCGCCATCGTCAGCCTGCCCTCCATGCTCAGATCGGCGATAGCCTCCCCAGTGAATTCCAGCGCGACACTGCGCGCGCCATCCACGCCGATCTTGCCAATGGTATAGAGGATCATATCCTTGGCGCTGATCCATTGAGGTCGCTTGCCATGATAGATCAGCTTGATCGTGGGCGGCACGCGTAGCCAGACCTCACCCGTTGCCAGCGCCACGGAGATATCGGTCGAGCCCATGCCGCTAGCAAAGGCGCCCACCGCCCCATAGGTGCAGGTGTGGGAGTCGCCGCCGACGACGACCTGTCCCGGCACGACTAGCCCCTGCTCCGGCAGCACCACATGCTCGATGCCGCCGCGCCCCACCTCGTAGTGGAGCGTTCCCTGCTCACGGGCAAAGGCACGCATCACGCTCACCTGCTGCGCCGTCTGAATATCTTTCGCCGGCGTGAAGTGGCTGGAAACGAAGACCACCTTGGATGGATCGAAGACACGCTCGACGCCGATCTTGCGGAATTCTTTGACGGCCAGAGGAGCGGTCACGTCGTTCGCCATGACGAGATCGACCGCCACATCGATCAGGTCTCCTGGCGCAACCGAAGCATTGCCTGAGTGCCGCGCCAGGATCTTTTCAGAGAGTGTAGAACCCATATACCTGTATTCCTGAATTTGAAGTACGACAGTTTTTCGCGGATGTATCAGACTGCCGCGGCAGAGACGCGAGTAACACGCTCAGCAATCTGGCAAAGCTCATCGTCGTTAGCGGTCTTCTGTGCATCCACCAGCGCGATGAACTCACGGTATGCCAGCTGCAGCTCGGCGCCCCGCAGCCGGTAGCCAAGCTGGCGCAGGCGCGAGTCGAAGCCATGCCTACCCGAGTGCTTGCCCAACACCAACCGCGACTCGCCCCAGCCGACCGCTTGTGGCTCCATGATCTCGTAGGTGCCACGATGCTTGAGCATGCCATCCTGGTGAATGCCCGCCTCATGGGCAAAGGCATTCGCGCCGACGATAGCCTTGTTTGGTGGAACGGGGAAGCCGGTGATATGACTTACGAGCTGACTGGCGCCAACCAGGTGCTGCGTCTCGATGCGCGTGACAGCACTGCCGAAGGCATCGGCGCGTGTGCGTAGCGCCATCACCACCTCCTCGATGGAGGTGTTGCCCGCACGCTCGCCCAATCCGTTGATCGTTACCTCTGCCTGACGCGCGCCCGCCACAATCGCCGCCAGCGTGTTTGCCGTCGCCATGCCCAGGTCATCGTGACAGTGCACGCTGATCGTCGTGCGTTCGATGCCTGGAACCGTCGCGCGCAGGTGGTGAATCAGCCGCGAGAACTCGTCCGGCATGGTATAACCAACCGTGTCAGGTACGTTGATCACCGTCGCGCCTGCGCTGATCGCCGCGCTATAGACCCTGGTGAGGAAGTTCCAGTCGCTGCGAGTGGCATCTTCCGCCGAAAACTCGACGGTATCGAAGTAGCGGCGACCATAAGCTACCATTGTCTCAATCTGCTCCAGCACCTCGTCTGGCGTCTTATTGAGCTTGTGGCGCATGTGTAGCTCAGATGTGGCGATGAAGGTATGCAACACTGGTCGCTCCGCCTCACTCAGTGCCTGGCGGCAAGCGTCGATGTCATCCTTGTTCGTGCGAGCCAGCCCCGCAACGGAGATGCCACGCACACGCCGCGCGATCTCGCGTACGGACGCGAGGTCTCCGGGCGAAGCAGCGGGGAAACCTGCCTCGATGACATCCACACCGAGGCTGACGAGCTGATCGGCAACCTCGAGCTTTTCCGCACGCGTCATGCTTGCGCCAGGAGACTGCTCACCGTCGCGTAGCGTCGTATCGAAAATGCGCACGCGCTTGTCGTCAGACCGCTCGTGGCGCTCAGGCTCCTCTGTTGCTGGCCTCGTCTCTCGCTTATGCTCGGGCGCCGCGCTCGCGGCGACCAGTGAGCCGATGGACTCGACATCCATGCTGTCCGACATGCTCTCGATGAATTCTACATAGGGCTCCGCTTGAGACATCGTCGTATGCTCCATTCTGACTGGCCGATCCCTACACTCAGGAATCAGACCTCATTCACCGCTACGAGCGCCTACCTTCTGCGCTGGTGTCTTTGTCTTTGTTGTCTGTCCGTTGTCCTGCGGAGTGGGAGGCTCCGGGGCTCCATCGGAGCGCGGCTGCAGCCACGACATCATCGACCGGAGCTCCTGGCCGACCTTCTCGATCTGGTGGGCGCGCGCGCGCCGACGCATCGCGTTGAAGCTCGGTCGTCCTGCCTGGTTTTCGAGGATCCAGCGCGTGGCGAAAGAACCGTCTTGAATGTCGGAGAGGATGCCGCGCATCGTCTCCTTGACGTGCTCATCCACGATGCGCGGACCGGCGGTGTAGTCGCCGTACTCTGCAGTGTCGCTGACCGAGTAGCGCATGTAGCCCAGGCCACCCTGGTAGATCAGATCAACGATCAGCTTCATCTCATGCAGGCATTCGAAGTACGCGATCTCGGGCTGATACCCCGCATTCACGAGGGTCTCAAAGCCCGCCTGCATCAGCGCCGTCACGCCACCACAGAGCACACTCTGCTCGCCAAACAGATCAGTCTCGGTCTCCTCGGCGAAGGTCGTGCGCAGGATGCCCGCCCGCCCGCTGCCAAGCGCGGAAGCATAGCTCAGCGTCAGAGTCTCAGCCTCACCGGTTGCATCCTGATGGATGGCGAAGAGCGAGGGAACGCCCGCGCCTTCCTCGTAGAGACGGCGCACCATATGTCCGGGACCCTTGGGCGCGACCATTGCCACATCCACATCCGGTGGCGGGACAACCTGGCTGTAGTGAATGGCAAATCCGTGGGCAAACATCAGCATGTTGCCGGAGGCCAGGTTCGGACGGATATCGCGCTCGTAGACCTCATGGTGATATTGATCCGGGATCAGGATCATGATCACGTCCGCCTCGCGCACAGCATCGGCCACCGAGCGCACGGTCAGTCCCGCCTGCTCGGCCCTGGCGCGGCTGGCGCTCTCCTTTGGGAGGCCAACGACGACGTTACAACCGCTGTCGCGAAGATTGAGCGCATGGGCATGTCCCTGGCTGCCATAGCCGATGATGGCGATGCGATTCTGCCTGATGGCGCCCTGATCGATCTCGGCGTCGTAATAAAGCTTTGCCATAAATGCGTTCCTCTCGTCTTCTAATGCCACTCAAAGAGTGCTTGCCGGGTTGCGCTGTTGTGTCGCGTCAAGATTCGGATGGCACGAATCTGTCTGTTATGCTGGCCATTCCTTTCGTCGGAATGGAGCTTGTTATCGCCTCAGCCGTCGCGGTGAATGGCGACGCGCCCTGTGCGTGTCAGCTCGCGAATGCCATGTGACTCGGCAAGCCGCAACACGTTGTCGATCATCTCGGCGGTGCCACAAACCTCAAGCGTCAGCGCATCGTGGCCGACATCCACCACGTGCGCGCCGAAGAGTTGGGCGATGTCCACCACCTCGCGCCGCGTCTGCGCCGTGCAAGCGACTCGCACCAGAGCCAGCTCGCGCAGCAACAGCTGCTCGCCCTCAGCAGATACCGGCGTCGCCACGGCGGAGACGACATCCACGACCTTGCGCAGATGTGCGGCTGCATGCTCGGCCAGTGCCTGCGAGCCACGGATCACGATGGTGACGCGCACCACATCGGAGTATTCGGTGGAGGCAACACTGAGCGTCGCGATGTTTGGCGCGCGCCGCCGCAACACGCCAAGCACACGCTCCAGCGGGAAATTGTGCCGGTTGACCTGCAACACCAGCACCTGCTGCTCATCGCTCGCCGCTATTGGCGTCAGCGGTGCGTTTGGAATGCTGTTCTGTGCGGCCTCAGCGGACATGTCGCCCTCCCTGGCCGTTCTGCTCCGCCGCTGCTGTGGGCGCGCGCTCGATCATCTCAGTGTTGCCTTTGCCGGGAGGAACCATCGGGAAGACATTCGCACCCTGCTCAATAGCGAAATCGATGATCGCGGGCCCGTCGATCTCCATCGCCTGGCGAATCGTCTCTCCGACATCCGCGGCGCGTGTGACGCGGAAGCCAGTCATGTGATATGCCTCGGCCAGCTTGGGATAGTCCGGGCCGGTAATGCGCGTCTCCGAATAGTTGCGCTGATGGAAAAACTCCTGCCACTGCCGCACCATACCCAGATAGCCGTTGTTGAGGATCGCCACTTTGATCGGCGCGCCCAAATCGGCGATGGTGGCCAGCTCCTGGATGTTCATCTGAATGCCACCATCGCCCGCTACCACCCATATCGGTGTGTGCGGGCGAGCAAACGCAACGCCCATCGCGGCGGGCAGCGCAAAACCCATCGTGCCTAGTCCACCGGAAGTCAGGTGGCTGTTTGGCCGGTCGTAGCCATAAAACCGCGCCGCCCACATCTGGTGTTGGCCAACGTCTGTAACAACCGTCGCATCGCCGTGCGTCGCAGCGCGAATCGCCGCCAGCACCTGCTGTGGCGTAGGCATCCCATAGGCATCATGAGCGTTTTGATCGGCAGCCTCCGCCTGCTCAGCTTCGGTGCGCCAGGATGCAATGGTCGCCAGCCAGTCCGAGTGTTGCGCAGGCATGACGCGCTCGATCAACTCGGTCAACGCACGGCGAGCGTCGGCCACAATCGGCACGGTCGGCTGTAGCACCTTGCCCATCTCCGAGGGATCGATGTCGATATGAATAATCTGCGCATTGGGCGCAAAGTGCATGACACTGCCGGTCACGCGGTCGTCGAAGCGCATCCCCACGGCGATCAGCAGATCCGCGGCGTGAATGGCATGATTGACCTCCGCCGGACCGTGCATGCCAGGCATGCCCATCGTCAGCGGATGCGACTCCGGAATCGCGCTGATGCCAAGTAGTGTGGTGCTGATCGGGATGCCGGTACGCTCGGCAAACACCCGCAGTTCTTCGAACGCACCGGACAGGATAACGCCGTGACCGGCGAGGATTAATGGACGGCGGGCAGCGTCAATCATACGTGCCGCCCGCGCGATGACTCCCTCGAAATCACCAGTATGCGTCGGGCGAGAGGGTGGTGCTGGCGTGAATGGCGCGAGTGCGTCTCCGGTGGACTGCAAGACGTCCTTCGGCACATCCACGACTACCGGGCCGGGTCGACCACTACGCGCGATAGCAAACGCATCGTGGACAGCACCCGCCAGCTCCTCGATACTGCGAACCAGAATGCTGTGCTTGGTGACTGGCTGCGTGACGCCGAGCACGTCCGTCTCCTGGAAGGCGTCGGTGCCGATGAAGCGGCGCGCAACCTGACCGGTGATCGCGACGATGGGCACGGAATCCATGAAGGCGGTGGCGAGGCCAGTAACGAGGTTCGTCGCGCCGGGTCCGCTGGTGGCGACGCACACGCCGACGTTGCCACTGGCGCGGGCGTAACCGTCGGCAGCATGCGCGGCGCCCTGCTCATGGCGCACCAACACATGCCGCAGTTTAGAAGATGTGATGGCGTCATAGAATGGCATGATCGCCCCGCCGGGGTAGCCGAACATGACCTCGACGCCTTCCTGCTCCAACGCGTCGCAGAGGATCTGTGATCCGGTTCTGCGGACACCGGGAGCATTCTGCGCTGCTGTTTCCTGCACCAACGCGATAGCTGCGCCACTCTGGCGCTTGGTACTGTTCGTCTGAGCATTGGCTGCACCTGATGTCGCAGTTGCTGATGCGGTCATAGGGGTATTCTCCATGAGACCAATAGACGATGGCTACGGATAATCGCCGGTGACATATCCGTGGGGGCCGAAAAAATAGCAAAGGGCTTCCCGCGTGGGAAGCCCTCATGTGTAGGGAGCCTTCGTTGGTCTCAGTGGAGCATCAGCATTGGCGCTCGCTGCGTCATCCCAGCGTCGTGTGTGTCGAGCTACTAGAGCCCCGCCACGCCCTCGACAAGCATGACGGGGCGCCTAAGAAGGAGCACCACCACCACGCTAATAAGGGACACAATGCTGCTAAGGAGGGAAATAATGGGGAGGCGAATCGCACGGAAAGTGGAGGTGACAAACGTAGAGGAGGAATAGGAATGGAACAGAAGGGACACGGCAAACGACGGCACGACGCTGCGACGTGCTGCAGTACACGTCTCCTCAGCGATTGTCCGACGTTCCATAGGTGCCACGTTAGACCTCCGACGAGTAGCCCGTGAGAGATGAGAGAGTTATCTCTTGTCACGCACTCATATGTGGGCTACCGCTTCTCTCGCAAAGGATAACGTCACCAATCGGCACTTGTCAACCCCTGACCTACGCATCGGTGCCAGGCATTACAGTTTGCGCTGGCCCGTCCGGCGCTAGTCCCTCGACAAATATGCCCAATATTTCTGCGGCACAAGATCCTTGTACTCAGGATGCCGCCGGATGTAGCTCGCCGCATACGGACAGAACGGCACCACAGAGAGATGCTTGGCACGGGCACCCTCCAGCGCCGTGCGCACGAGCTTTCCCGCGATGCCCTGGCCTTCGAGGGCGCCAGGCACCTCGGTATGGATCAAGACAAGCGTGTCTCCCACACGTTCATAGTCGATTTCGGCGAGATAACCGTTGACGTTCGCCTCATAGCGTTCTTCTGCTTCGTTATCGTGGACTGTTACGTGGTCGAGATCAACATCCATTGGGTGTCCCTTCCTTTGCAGAGCCGTCGCTCGCGGCAGCCGTGACCATCCACACGATACGGCATGTACTCAGGAAGACGCAAGGCTCTCCTCACCGTCAGGAACAGCCCAACATTTCCGCTCAAGCGCACCGGCGATTTGCCGCTCCCATGCTGTTCGTATGCATATAGTTGACTAAAGCAAATATATCCTTTACAATGGCAAACATGGAGAGGAGGATGTGTCAATGGCTATCGAAACCTTGCAGGAGCGTATCGAATCAGTGCGGCAGTTCAACCGCTTCTTTACCAGGCAAATCGGCGTACTCCGTGAAGGCTTGTTGCATAGTCCCTACTCGCTCACCGAAGCCCGCATCATCTTCGAGCTCGGTCACCGGAATGAAGTGACGGCCACCGAGCTATGTCGCGAGCTGGGACTTGACCCTGGCTACCTCAGCCGCATTCTGGCGCGCCTCGAACAGCAAGGATTGCTCGAAAAGGTGCGCTCGGGGAGTGACGGGCGCGCGCGGCTTCTTAGTCTGACCACTGACGGCGAAAAGGCATTTGCTCTACTCGATCAGCGCTCCAGCGATGAGGTGGGCGAGATGCTGCGTGACCTGAGCGAGCGGGATCAACAGAGATTACTCAAGGCGATGGACACGATCGAGGATATCCTCGGCAACGGCCTCAAATATTCCGAGCCGTTTGTCGTGCGCCCACACGAATCAGGCGATATGGGCTGGGTAGTCCACCGTCACGGCGTCCTCTACGCGCAGGAATACGGTTGGGATGAGCATTTCGAAGCTCTCGTAGCTCAGATCGTTGCAGACTTCATCAACAACTTCGACCCCAAACGCGAACACTGCTGGATCGCCGAGATGGATGGTGAAATCGTAGGGTCCATATTTCTGGTGAAGGCCAGCGAAACGGTGGCAAAGCTCCGGCTCCTCCTCGTCGAGCCAAAGGCGCGAGGCCTGGGGGTTGGCTCCCGCCTCATCGCCGAATGCATCCGCTTTGCGCGTCGTCGCGGCTACACCAAGATCGTGCTCTGGACAAATGATGTGCTCGTGCAAGCGAGACGACTCTACGAGAAAGCCGGCTTCGTGCTGGTGGCTCAAGAGGCACACCATAGCTTCGGCCATGACCTCGTCGGTGAGACGTGGGAATTGCAGCTCAGAGACGA
>DASVOW010000566.1:0-11288 GCA_036383155.1 Ktedonobacterales bacterium | reverse complement strand
CTGCCAATGAGCAACACTTCTGCTGGCTCGGCTGCGAACGCCGACGGGCATGTCTCACCCTTCGAGCGCATCAAGCACACCGACGAGGATGGCGAGTTCTGGTCGGCACGCGAGCTTTCAAAAGTACTTGAGTATGCGCTGTGGCAAAAATTCAAAAATGTCATCGAGCGCGCAAGGGAAATCTGCATGCTAATGCAGCAGGATGCATCGTTTCACTTCGCTCTTGAGAACATGAGCGTTACTATCGGCAAAGGTGCTGAAAGAGAAATTGTTGACTATCGTTTAACAAAGTACGCAGTGTATCTCATCCTACTTTGCAGTGATGTCAAGAAACCCGAGGTGGTTCAGGCACTGGCATATGTCGCAGTAGAGCAGTTAGCTACTAATGCTTTTTCACAAAGCAAGCTTGACTATATTCCGCATATTGGGAACATCGCTCTTACGAAAGAGCAGAAAACCATCGGACAAATAACTAAGGCTTTCAAGCATTGGACAGCCTTAGAACACTTTCGAGTCAGCCCCTACTATGTTGATTTGTACTTTCCTGACCAGAAGATAGTCGTCGAGTGCGACGAGTGGGGACATTTGCACTATGACCAGAATGCCGAGCGAGAGCGGCAGCATTACATAGAGGAAACGCTAAAATGCACTTTCATTCGCTATAACCCTGATGACCGGGATTTCAACATAGGCAACGTGATCAACACTCTCATTCGCCTAGTATACACGTGATGAGTTGCGCACAGAAAGTGAGACCTTGTGTGAACATTGCAGACAACGATGCGGGTTTTCTGGGACTTTACACCGAGACTGCCCGCCAGATCGCCGCGCGCAAGGGGCTGGAGCCGGGCGAGCATATCCTCGACTTTATGGGGCCGGAGGAGAGCATCAATAACCTCTTTCGCATTGTACAGACTGAGGCGTTGATCCGGCGCGAAAGCATCGAGTCGAAAGAGGAGGCAAACGCCGCGCATTTCCGTGTCGGACGGGCAGTACGCGACACCATTGTTGGCCTGGGCGGCACGCCGCCCGAGCAATTGCCAACGCCCGACAAGCCGATCCAGCAGATTCGCCGTGAAGAAGCGCGACGTCTCCGCATCGAGATGGAAGACAGGCTTGGTCTCTTCGCCCAACTCGCCGCGCCCGACGACGGCAGCGATGAGGCAAGCAGCGATAACTAGCGATCAGGATTTCAGGGGGTGAGGTCAGATGCCCACGTACACGGGACAGCGCGAACAAGAGCTTGCACGGCGCGTGCGGCGCATGCTCATCGAGCAGAGCGCCCTCCTGCAGGATGAAGCGCCCGACGAGTTCAACTGGCTCACCAAGCACTATCCTGAGGAGCAGCGCTTCTTTGAGGACGAGCTTGGCGCGCACCTTGAATTGCGTCTGGGCCGCTGGGCGCGCGCCTACTGGCCGGCCGCCCCCCGCCAGCGTGAATTCTGCATTGCCGACATCTTCGAGCTGACGGCGCGCAAGCAGACCGCCTATGCCTGCCTGATCCGCGCCTATCGCAGCGTGCGCCTGCTCGAATCTGGCGAATCCGCCAACGCGTTTCGCTTCACCGAGTTGTTTCGCTATGTCGCGGAGGAGGGGCAGCGCCAATCGCCCTGGCTCAGCTTCGACGAGACCGTGATCAACGAGGCGCTGATGACGCGTGGCGAAGCCGACGCCGCCGACGACGAGGAGGAAGTGACCGAGACTCCGGCAGCCAGCACCTCGCGCTCACGTAAGAAGACCACCAGCGCCCCCAACGGCGATGTCGCCACCGCCTCACGTCCCCGCGCGAAGTCTACCACTGCCCAGCCACAGCGCCTGAGCGCCGCCCAGCGGGTGCGCGCCAACCAGCGCGCCTTCTATCAGGCGTTCGCCGCATTTGAGCGTTACCGGCTGGTGCGCCGCCTGGGCGCCGACGACCGCCAGCGCCCAGACGAGCGCTACCGGCTCGACGCGCGCGACTTCGGCGGCATCTACGAATTCACCGACCTGATCGATCGCTTCCTGCCGCCCGCCGGGCTCGTGATGTATGACGAGCTCAACCCCAACAATGAGGCGAGTGGGATGGAAGCGGATGGGGAAGGAGAGTCTGCATGAACATGCGCGCTCCGCAGACGCCACGCACGATCCAGGCGACGCCCGCCAGGCAGACGAAGGGGCCGGGCCGCGCCTGGATCCGGCGCATCCGCCTGATCAACTGGCACGGCCACGAGAACGCCATTCTCGACGTGATGGGCGACATGCTGGCGATCATTGGCGAGAATGGCTCCGGCAAGTCGCTGATCCTCGACGCGATCGACTGGGCGCTCTTCCCCGCGTCAAACAAGCAATTCAACGCGGCGGCGCGCGAGGGCGGGCGCACCAGCAAGCGCACGCTCAGCAACACGATCCTGTTCTTCGATCCGCATGGCATCGAGCGCCCGGACAAGGGCTGGCGCCGCCAGCGCACGGTGGGCTATTGCGCCGTCGAGGTGGAGCATGAGGGCGAGGGACGCTGGATCTATGGCGCCGCCGCCGCCGCCACACCGCATGCCGCGCATCCATTCTACTATGCGCTGCCTGCCACGCTCGACCAGGTTGCCTTCCTCGACATCACGCCCAAGGGACAGGCGCCGTTGCAGATGCCGGAGTTCCGAGCGGCCAACGAGACGTTGATCAACACCGGTGGCGCACTCTTCAATGCATCACAGGCTGAGGACTACAATCGCCTCGTCGCGCGGCGGCTGCTCAATATCGAAGGGGCTGACTGGCAGCGGCGCTATGACGCGCTCTATGACGTGCTGCACCGCATGCTTGGCCTCAAGGTGGACGATGCGCTCGTCTCCGACCCCAGCGGCGTCGTGCGCCAGTTTCTCCCTATCGTGGACCGCCCGCACCTGGAGCGGCTCGTCGAAGGTCTGGAGGGCATCCAGCGCATCCACCACGACATCGAGGAGTATCAGAAGCTGCGCGCGACGCTGGCCGGGGTTGTGGAAGCACGCAAGAAGTATCACGATGCGGTGCTGCACCATGCGTCGCTCTCGTGGCTGCGCGCCGCCTGGGCGAATGACGACGCCGCTCAGTCGCTCGCCAGCGCCGAAGCTGCGCTGCGCGAGGCGGAATCGAACGCACGCCAGGCCGAGGCCGATGAGGAGAGTGCGTACGGCGAGGAGAATGCGGCACGCCGCGAGCTGGAGTCAGTGCAACAGCTCCACCAGGGCGACATCGTCCAGGCGGTCGCACGCGCCAACGATGCACTTGCCAACGCCCAGCATGCGCAGGACCGCGCGGCACGCGAGCTGCGCCAGGCAGAGGGGCGCCTGCAGCGCGCGGAGCAGAGTGTCTCTGCGGCTCGCGTCTCGCTCGATACGGAGCAGCAGAGTTCGGCAGCCCGCCTCACGGAGCTACGCGAGCGTGGAAGCAAGGCGCTGGGCACACTGCCCACCGAGCTGCATGCCGCCTGGGATAGGCTCATCGCCGACCCAGACGATCAGGCGCTTGCCGACGCCCTGCATACGGCGTGGGTCGCGGCGGATGGCGAGCTTGCCGGATTCGAGGCGCATGTCAGACGCATCGACGAGGCGGTCGCCGCCACTACCGCCGCGCGCCAGACCGAGCGCGACGCCCGCTCGCAGCACGAAGCGTCCACTCGCGCCGTGCAATCTGCGCGGCAGGCGCTCTGGAGTCGCTGGGACAAGATGGTGCAGCGCTGGCCCGATGGGCTTGGCAATGCGCCTGCGAAAGAGCCGGGCACATTGGCGCTGCCGCCGCTGTTCGAGAACGCCGAGCAGCAGCGCGAGCTTGCCCACGCACAGGTGCGCGAGGCCAGCGCGCGGGCGGCGAAGCTGGAGGTACATATCGGCGAGATCGAGGCGCGGCTCGCCGCCATCGAGACGGAAGTCTCGCAGACGCAGACCGAGCCGCTCCCGTCGATCTCTCCCGAACGCGAGCGCGCGTTGCTGGGCCTGCGTAACCTGGATCGCGGCGTCACACCGCTCTATCGCCATCTCGATCTGGGGCGCGAGGGGACCCCGTGGGGCGAGGCCATCGAAGGATTGCTCGACCACCTCGACGTGCTGACGCTGCTGACACTGACCATTCCTATCGAGCAGGCGCGAGTCAGTCTCGGCAATGAGGTGGATTGGCATGTGCTGCTGCCAGGATCAGGCAACGCGAAGCCTGGGCGCAACTCGCTCGCATCCGTCTTGACGACGAGCCAGCCGGATGTACGGCGCTATATAGACGAGGCCTTCGGCGCGATCCAGCTTGCCCAGGAGCCGCAGCGCAACGGGGATTATCTTTGCCCTGATGGGCGCTATCGGTTGGGCGATGTTTCAGGCACGGTACGACGCGCCAAGCGTTCCGAGCTGCTGATCGGTGTGGTGCGGCGTCAGGCTGCGGCGGCCGCGCGCCGTGATGAGCTGGTGCGCGAGCGCAACGATCTGACGCGCCAACTCGACGATCAGCGCATCGCTCTGGCGCGTGAGAAGGAAGCCGCACGCGCCGCCGAGGAGCGCGCGCGCAACCTGGGCGAGCTGCTGCACATGCTCGACGAGGTGGAGCAGCGGCGCGGCGAGATGCGCACGCTGCGCGAGGCCGAGGAGTCGACTGCCGTGCGGCTGGCGTCCGCCGCCCGCGAGGCAGAGAACGCCGCTGCCGACGAGGAAGATGAGCGCGCCCGCTGGGCGGACGCCACTGCCGCCTATCCCGCGCTGGCCGATCCCGCGCACCTTGCCCGCGCCCGTCTGACACTGACGCAGGCGGTCGCCGACGCCGTCACCCGCGCGGGCGAAACGCGCGCGCGCCTGGCACAACTGCGCACGCGGCTACGCTCGGCGGAAGACGCGCATGGCACCGACTTCGAGGTGTACGGCATGGCGCGTGCCCATATGGACCAGATGGACAATGAGGTGCAAGAAGCGCAACGTCTGCTCAATCAGGCGCGCGGCGCCCTCCAGGCGGCGGGATTACAGAACGTCGAGGCGCGTATCACACAACTGCAGCGCCGGCTCAAGACAGCGGAGGAGCGCGCGCGGCAGACAGGCGTCGCCAAGGGCATCGCGCTGCATCAGGTGGAGTCTGCAAAGCAGGCTCGCGACGCCAAAGCGACGGTGGCACATGACGCGGCGAAACACCTGGACGGGCGCAATGCCGCGTTTGGCGCGCTGCTGCACGCGGTGGCCGATAGCCTCGACCTGCCGGCGAATCAGGTGGATGATCCGGTGCGCTATGCCCGCCAGGCGACGAAGGGGCGCGACAGCCGCCAGCGTCTCGACGATGACTTGCCGCGCGCCTTTAGCGCCGCCGAGCGCGAGCAGGAGAGCTTCCTGGTGGTGGTGGGCGAGTATCAGGCGCTGGTTGGCGCCGACGACCGGTTCGGGCTGCGCCCGCCGGTGAAGCGCGAGCTGGCGCTGGCGCCGCAGGGCTGGCTCCTCGACGTGGCGCCCCGGCTTGAGGGCACCAGCGATGTGCGCCTGCTGCTCAACTTCCTTGACGTGTCGATCGAGCAGCTGCAGCAGACGCTCTCGCAACGTGTGACGCGCGTCGTGCGCGACATCATCCTGGGCGAGGTGGTCAGCCATCTGGTCGAGCAGTTGCAGCGCGCCGACAGCATCATCTCCGGCCTCAATGAGCGGCTCGCCAACGCGCGCTTCTTCGCGCGCAACACGCGCTTCTCGCTCAAGCTGGCGGTGCGTCTCGCGCGGCTGCCGGATGTGCCGTTCGACCACGTCACCATCGCGACGGCGCTGCTGGAGCATGGCCGCGCGATGCCCGCAGGCGTGCAGTCTCACCTCACCACGATCTTCGCCACCTGGCTGGATGAACAGATGCAGGGGCAGGTGCAACCCTCCGCCGAGGCGCTGGTGGAGCAGCTTGACTATCGCCGGTGGGTGGATATCTCGCTGCTGCACAGCGACGATCTCGACCCGCGTGTCCGCCCATGGGACAGCGCCGTCTCCGGCTTTGGCAGCGGTGGCGAGCAGCGTGTACCGGTGTATGTGCTGCTGCTGACGGCTGCGGCGATGCAGTTCGCCGTCTCGAACGCACCACTGCGACTGCTGATGCACGACGAAGCCTTCGCCCGTATGGATCAGCGCAACGCCGACCTGGTGGTACGCTTTGCCCAGCAGCTTGGCGTCGGGCTGGTGATCGCCAGCCCCAATCTCGATCTCTTCGCCGAGGGCGTGAGCTATGCGACGGCCTATCGCCTGCGCCAGATGCCCAACGGGCACATTGCTCGTGAGGCGCTGCACCTGCGCGCCGCTCCCACGCCGGACCTGCCCGACGGCGACCCCGAGGAGCCATCCACCGAGCCATCGCTACGCCAGGTCAACGTGCGATAGAACGGCGAACACAAAGAAGAAGCCCGCCACTCTCAGGGAGGTGGCGGGCTTCTTCTTTGCTGGATGCGTATGGTGTTAGTGCGTACTGGACACGTAGAGCGTGTCCGCTTGAGTCTGCGCCCAGACGACGGCAGAGTCGGTGGCGGCGGCAAATGCGGCGGTCTGCACCTGCTGGGCGATATCGGCGGTCTGGCGGACAGTCAGATCGTAGAGATGCGTCTGGGCGCTATCGTGCCAGAGCAGGAGCGAGCCACCGGCCTGGAGTGTTGCCACGTCGGCGCCGTCTGCTACTTGCCATTGCCGGCTCGTGTGCAGATCGCGGGCGAGCACCGCTCCGTTGAGCTCATTGATCAATTGCATGTCGGCGTCGAACGAGGGATTCTGGCTCGTGTCGAGCGTGTGGAGCAAGGACGCCTGCGGCACCTGGACCCAGATCAACTCGCCACCCGTGGCAATGGGATGGAAGCTGCTCTCATCCACTGAGATCTCCTCGTCGTGGCCGGCATCGTCGCCGCGCCAGATCGCGCCGTGCAGGCCGCTCTTGCCATCGAACCAAACATCGCCCCAGTAGTATGTGCCGTTGTCCGAAGATGGATTGGTCGGGAGATGTCCAGGGGCCGTCCGCGCGATCACCGACGCGACAGGCGAGCCCGACGAAAGCGCGATACGCAGCAAGACGCCATCACCACGCGCGGTAGCACCGGAGATCAGCACCATATCGTCGTGCGCCCACACACCGCCGAGCGTCACCGGCGTATCGGCGCCCTGTGATGTGCTGTCTATCAATAAAACTGGAGCAGCAGCCGGCCCATCCGAGGCGGACAGCCCACTGGCATAGAGTGCCCACGGGGCATCAGACGCACCATCGCCGGTAGACCACACCACCCAGCGGTTAGTCAGCGCGTGCACGGTCAATGGCGTCTGAGTGGAAGCACCAAGCAACGGCGTACTGCGTTTTGTCTGGCGGTTCTCGGCAAACAGCATGGATGCGCGTGATACATCGGAGGCGCTATACACCAGCCAGCCAGCGGTGGCCAGCGCGCTCGTAGCCACCGCGTAGTGACTGTCGAGCGGATAGCTGACCGGCTTGTGACGTAGCGTATTATCCAGATTCAACGTGCCACTCTTGCCCAGACTTGAGGCGACCTGGCCAAGTGAAGATGAGCTGAGCAACGGCAGGAGCCGCGCGGTCAACAGACTGATGACAAGCACCGCCGCTGCCGCGACAATGGTGCGCGGGCCTATGCCGGCACGATTGAGGCGACGTGACCGGATGCTATGTTGTGCGGGACGAATAGCCCGCATTGATGGATTTGTGGACGCGCGGCTGAGCTGCGCGACGGTGGGCGCCACGCGCCGTTGCTCGGCGCGAATCGCCTCGAAGACAGCTTCGCGGAAGGCCGGCGGAGGGATGATGGACGGCAACTGGCGGATGCTCTCACCGACCCCGCGAAAGGATGCCTCGATCTGGCGACAGTCCGCGCAGTTGCTGAGGTGGCGCGTCAGAGCGGCGAGATCGTCAGGTGACCAGTCGTCGCGACGGTACGCCGCGAGGAGACGCCGAATACGCATGCAGTCGGCGCTGGGCCTAGCCTGCACCATATCGCTTACTCCTGTCCGTCCATTTCTTGCTTGTAGAGAGCGATGAATCGCTCCCGAGCCCGCATGAGCCGCATTTTGACGGCGGACGGGCTTACGTTCAAGACTTCTGCGATCTCCGCGCATGAGAACCCTTCGTGCTCGTAAAGGAGCAGGCAGGTGGCATATTTTGGTGGAAGGCGTCGCAGCACAGCTTCGACGACCTCACGATCAGCCACACGCTGCTCGAACCGGCCGCCATCGTAACTGCTCATGAAGGTGCCGGCAGCGCTCGCCAGCGCCTCTTCGGCGTAGGTTTGCTGCTGGCCAGGTGTCTCAGCACCCGGCATTCCGGCGCCAACGCCTCGATCTTCATTGAACAGAGACAATGGCAACCAAGAGATTAAACGCCGTCGTCGTAGCGAATCGGTCGCCGTGTTGGAAGCGATCCGATAGAGCCATGACGAAAGCGCAGCGGCCTGGATAGTCGTACCGGATGAGAGCGCGCGATAGGCTTTGACGAACACGTCTTGCGTGAGATCGTACGCCTGCTCGCGATTGCCCACGAGCCGGTAGACGAAGTTGGTCAGCGGCGTCTGGAAGCGAGTGAAGATTTCCTCAAAATCCTCAATGCCCACCACCGGACCGGCCTCAGCCGGCGCCGCCACCTCTTCCGCTCTATCGGCTCTATCAGCCGGTGCGCCTACACGTGCCGGTGCGAGCGGTGCCACATCGGCAGCCTCAGGCGCGTGCATAGTGCGCGCCTGAGGCTCCGTCCCGACGAGATCGGGAGTAAGCGGCTCCGACACAGGTGCGCGCCGCGCAACCGGGGCCATCTTTGCTGGCTCCGAGGTGCTCGCGCGCCTGTTTGTGCGCGTCTGCCGCTTGCGCGGCTCACCGGCATTCGAGTTGTACAGACGAGTAGGTGGCTCCATTGGTTACACCAGTGGGTCGTGTGGGACAAATTCCCGTGCTCGCGGTTGCGGCTGCAGAGAGCCACTCAAGCGCGATCCGCGGGAGAGCACGCCCCCCAACAGCTTCACATACCCCACACGCCACACATAAGATGGAAACGATTGGCGCAAGGGAAGCAAGGGGTATACAGACGGACTCATACAAGAGTATACCAAACTGCTAGCGAGTCGGCTGAAGTACGGGTTACCTTTAGGCAAGGGGTCATTTCTCCTACCGCGTTCTCCACTCCCTCCGAGGGTGGGATCCATTCGTCCATCCGCTCCTTTCTTCTTCACACGCATCAAGGGCGCCCTCCACCATTATCTACGTTCTCCCATGCAACAATCTCGCACGCATAGCGCGAAAGGCATGCGCCTCTTGCCAGAAAGCACGCCAATGCTATATTTTATATAGTGAAGATCCCATCAGGAGATCGCAAAGGAGAATCAGCACAGAATGACCACTTCGACGACATACCAGACCTCCGATAAGCCAACAGATACGTCCGAGACGGCACAGCAAGAGATTGTAATGTACGCGACGAGCTGGTGTGGCGATTGCCGCCGTGCCAAGCGAGTATTCGCCGCACTTAACGTGCCATATCGCGAGGTCGATATTGAGGAGCATGAGGAAGCGGCGGATCTCGTCGTGCGCATCAATAACGGTGCGCGCAGCGTACCGACTATTGTCTTCCCTGACGGATCAGTGCTTGTCGAGCCGTCGAACGCCGTCCTCGAAGCGAAATTGATGGAGCTTGGCGGCAAGGAACGCGACGCGTAACCGCACCCCAATCTTCCCGCACGATAGACCTCCCGGCGGACGCGTGTCTCCAGAGCCAGTACGCATCCGCCGCGGTGTTTGCTCGCTATCCATTGGCCAGAAGAAGCCTCATTGAGATCGTCCGTTACCATGCCCCGTACTCAGGTATGGGCTACACGCGTGTGCCTGCCGTGCCGCGTTTGACTGCCCCAAAGATGGCACGATACAATTGTTTGTAGCACAAGCCGCCACCAATCATAACCGTTGTTGGTATAGATTTCTTCGTGCAAAGGAGCATTCACGTCATGAGCACTGAAAGCCTCACCGTCACCCCTACCCTCAAGGTTGGCGACGAAGCGCCCGACTTTACCCTCAAGTCGGGGTCCGGGCAGGAGATCACCCTGAGCAGCTATCGCGGCAAGAAGAACGTCGTGCTGGCTTTCTTCCCATTTGCTTTTAGCTCCACCTGCTCAGCACAACTGCCCTCGTATCAGGCCGATCTTGAGCGCTTCCAGTCGTATGACACCGAGGTGTTGGGCATCAGCATGGACGCGACGCATTCACTGCGTGAATTTGGCCAGAAGCTTGGCATCAGCTATCCGCTGCTCGCCGACTTCTACCCCCAGGGCAAAGTGGTGGACCTTTACGGTGTGCGCCATGCCGCCGGCATGCCTGAGCGCGCGCTGTTTGTCATCGACAAGAGCGGTAAGATCGCCTGGATCCACGTTCACCGCCCGACGGGTGAATATCCCGACAGCGAAGAGCTCTTTGACGTGCTCCGCAAGCTGAGTTAGAGACGAACCGGCAGTTCTCTGGAGGCATACGCGTATGGCGATGTCCCGCCGCTGCATACCCTATACACCGCGCCGGCGCGAGCTACGTGAGACCACCTTCGCGCTGGTCAGCACGGCGGGCGTCCACCTGCGCGAGCAAGAGCCATTTCACCTTGAAGGCGACAATACCTGGCGGCTGATCCCCGGCGATGTGCGCGCCGACCAGCTGATGGTCACGCATGGACACTACGACCATCGCCATGCCGATCAGGATATCAACTGCGTCTTCCCCATCGACCGGCTGCGCGAGCTTGCCGCCGAGGGCATCATTGGCGGCGTGGGCGACAAGCATCTCGGCTTCATGGGCTACACGCAGCAGCTCCGCGACCTCTACGAGCGCACCGCCCCCGAAATGGCGAAGATCGTCGAGCGCTCGCGAGCAGATGCCGTGCTGCTGACGGCAGGCTGACCGCTCTGCCATCGCACGGTCGTTGCGATTCAACGCGAGATCGAGATGCTTGGCTTGCCAACTGTGCTTATCACGCTGCGGCCGCAGAATTCGCGGGAGATGGGGCCGCCGCGCGGCATCTATCCAGCGGGTTTCCTACTTGGCGACTGCCTGGGCGGGCCACACCAGCCGGACCTGCAGCAGCGCGTGCTGCGTGACGCGCTGCGCCGCTGGGAGTCGCGCGAGGAGCCGGGCACGATCTGGGAGCTCGACTATCCCGACTATCAGCCCGATCCAGCCATCCTCAACGGTGGCGAGATCATCGTGGGGGAGTAGTGGTCGCCCGCTACGATGGTCGCGTGAGGGTGGCGATGACGAGCCACGGCACGGTGAACGTCGCCCAGGCCAGCGCCGCCGCCGCGACGACCAGCCCGCGCCGCCGCATGCCCTGAGTGG
>DASVOW010000565.1:0-2619 GCA_036383155.1 Ktedonobacterales bacterium | reverse complement strand
GCGGGGAGGGGTCAAAGATGAGTCGCGCCTGTGCCTAGCGGGTGGTGGTGGCAGCCGCTTTGCGTGAGGTGCGCGCTTTTGTGCCGTTGGCGCTGGTCTTGCTCGACGCCGCGGCGGGAGCGACGGCTTTGAGCGCTTGATTGAGATCGGCGATCAGGTCGTCGGCGTCTTCGATGCCAACGGAGAGGCGCAGCAGCGTCTCGGTGACACCACGCTGCTCGCGCACGGCTGCTGGAATCGAGCCATGCGTCATGCTGGCGGGATGGCAACAGAGCGATTCGACGCCGCCCAGGCTCTCGGCCAGCGCGAAGAGGCGCAGGTGGCGCACGAAGGTATCGACATCGGCGCGCGTGCCCGCGAAGTCGAACGAGACCATGCCGCCGAAGTCGCGCATCTGGCGCTTGGCGAGCGCGTGATCGGGGTGCGACGCCAGGCCGGGATAGTAGACGTGGCGCACGAGCGGATGCCCAGCGAGGAATTCGGCGACGCGGCGGGCGTTCTCGCAGTGCTGGCGCATGCGCACAGCAAGGGTCTTGGCGCCACGCAGCACCAGCCAGGAGTCGAAGGCCGAGGGAACCCCACCGGCGGCGTTCTGATAGAACTTCATATCGGCGTAGAGCTGATCGTCGGAGGTGAGCACCGCGCCGCCGACGACATCGCTGTGGCCGTTGATGTATTTCGTCGTGCTGTGGACGACGATCTGGGCGCCGAGATCGAGCGGGCGCTGCAAATAGGGCGTGGCGAAGGTGTTATCCACCACCAGAGGGATGTCGTGCTCGCGCGCGATGCTGGCCAGGGCCTGGATGTCTACGAGCGAGAGCAACGGGTTGGTGGGCGTCTCGGCCCAGATCATCTTCGTCTCAGGCTTGATGGCGCGCGCGTACGCCTGCACCTCGCGGGCGGGCACGTAGTCGAAGGTGACGCCCATCGGGCGCAGCACACGCTCGAAGATGCGATAGGTGCCGCCGTAGAGGTCATCGCCGGCGATGACGTGCTGGCCGGGTCGCAGCAAGCTGAGCACGGCGCTCGTCGCGGCGAGACCACTGGCGAAGGCGAGGCCGTGGCTGGCGTTCTCCAGCGAGGCGAGACATTCCTCCAGTGCGGTGCGCGTCGGGTTGCCGGTACGGGAGTATTCGTAACCCTTGTTCTCGCCCAGACCCTGCTGGGTGTAGGTCGAGGTCTGGTAGATCGGTGTGATGGTCGCGCCGGTCGTTGGGTCGGCTTCTTGGCCAACGTGGATGGCGCGGGTCGCAAATTCCATGACTGATGGCCTCACTTCATCGTGCGCTTCTGACGGACAATACAGTTTACTGGTTACTGGGCAGAGGCACCGGCGTCGAGAAACGCCAGGGCGCCGCGCATGACGCACTAGCTCGTAGTATAGCATGCGTCGCGCGGCGGCCAGATGCTCAAACTGGGCGCTTGAGGGCCTGGGAGATGATATCGATGCGGTTGCGCGGGCCGTAGATCCAGACGGTGTAGGTATCGGGCTCGTCTTCGATGGAGATGTCGCAGCTCATCTGCTCGGCCATCGTGCTGGCGATGCGCGTGATGCGCTCCTTCTCGACGCCCGTTGTGTTGTGCGCGGTCAGGGCGACGCGCGCCAGCTTCTCCTCAGGCTCAAGCAATGAGTCCACCAGGGTGATGAGCTGGTCGGCGCCAAAGATGATCTGCATCGGCGGAGCGTCCGGCTCGATCTTGGCCTGGAGGTCGTCGTAAGGGCGGCTGCGGCGCACGGTGGGCCGTGGGGGATCCGCGACACCGTTCTTGCCTGTGCCACGGGCGCGGCGTTGGACGATGCGATCCGATTCCTCGACGGCGTACGAGTAGACCTGGCGTAGCTGCGCCAGCAATTCCTCGCGCTCATCAGCGGAGACATCAGAGCGACCGGTGACGTAGGCAAAGAGGCCACGGCCCATGTCGTGATAGATGAAGGGCTGGGCGCTCTCGGCGCGCCGGCCACAGTTTGGACACGTGGCGACATTGAGGTTACCGGCGAGCAGGCGGTAGAGCAGACGCGGCTCTAGCGTGACGTTCACCACCTGGTAGAGTGTCGTCGTGAACGTGTTGCCACAGGCGCAGGTATAGGTGACATCGGCCGAACGGGCCATGCGAGTTTCTCCTGTTGTGCTGGTTATGCTGGTTATGCTGGTTATATGCGTGTGATTGGGCTGGCTAAATAGGGTAGTAGCTCATATGCGTGTAACACGGAGCCACGTGATAGGTTCATAGGAATTCGGCGATGCGGGCTCGCTCGGAGCCGGCTTCGTCGCTCGCGGCAGCCTGGATCTGCGGCAGCGTAAACCATGCCGTCGCGAGGCCAAAGATGGCGCCGGTCAGCAGACGCAGCCAGACGTTGCTCTCGCGCAGTCCGAAAAGCTGCGTGCCGCCGTCAAGCGCCATCGGCAGCATTGCCACGATCCAGAGCCACCAGGGAATGCTGCGCACGAGGTGACGGCGGCGCACAAAGGCGAGCGACAGACCGGCGAGCAGCATCGTCGAGTAGATGGCGAGGCAGCGCGCGCAGAGGCAGACCTGATAGCCGCCGATAAAGAACGAGTGGGAGGGCAGCTCGTCGCAGACGACTCGGTAGGCACGGAAGACGGCGCTGGCGGGACC
>DASVOW010000564.1:0-8763 GCA_036383155.1 Ktedonobacterales bacterium | reverse complement strand
CATGTTGACGAACGCCGCTCCGGCGACCGCGCCAGCGCGTGTGGCTCGCTGATGCAACCCATCGGCGCGTTCCAGCGACCCAACGGCGAGCACGTCATCGTCCATCGCTGCCTCGGCTGCGGCTTCGAGCGCTTCAACCGCATCGCCGCCGACGACGACTTCGACCTCGTGCTCTCCCTGCCCGTCCTACCGCCGCGCTCCGCCCGCCCCACCGGCACACCCGACGCAGGCGCGACCGGCTAATATCCAGATGACAGCACACTAGTGACTCTGATACAATCTGCGAGACTAATCCATGGCGCAAGAAGATATGAATAGAAGCCGAGAATACGCGGGAGACGACGACACTATGGCGGGCAATACGACTGAAGCGGCCGGCGAGATACGCCCGCCGGCAACACGCCCGAGGGCGCATCGCGCGCCCATACCTTTCATGCGACAGTTGCACACACGCTGGCACGAAGCAAAGACTCTCCTCTGCGTTGGGCTCGACGGCGAGATCGAGCGCATGCCGCATTGCGTCCGCACCGGCGCGACAGGCATACTCTCCATCGAAGACGAGCGCGAAGGGAGCTACATCGAAAGCGCGCTCGTCACCTTCCATCTGGCAATCATCGACGCCACCGCCGATCTCGTCTGCGCCTTCAAGCCAAACACCGCCTTCTACGAAGCCTACGGCCCCGCGGGCTGGCGTGCCCTCATCCGCATCATCACCTACATCCACGTCCGCTACCCCGGCGTACCCGTACTCCTCGACGCCAAGCGCGGCGACATCGGCAGCACCAGTCAGGCGTACGCCCGCATGGCCTTCGACACCTGCGCCGCTGACGCCATCACTCTCCAGCCCTACCTTGGGCGCGAGGCGATCAGCCCCTTCCTCGACCGTGCCGACCGTGGGATGTTCATCCTCTGCCGCACCTCGAATCCCGGCTCCGGCGAGTTCCAGGGCCTGCGCCTCACCGCGCCCGACCCGTATGGGCCCGCGCAGAGCGAGCCGCTCTACCTCACGCTCGCCCGTCACGTCGCCGGCCAGTGGAACACCAACGGCAACTGCGCGCTCGTCGTCGGCGCCACCTACCCCGACGAATTGCGCTGTGTCCGCGGCATAGTAGGCGACATGCCAATCCTCGTGCCCGGCATTGGCGCGCAGGGCGGCGATCTCGAAGCCACCCTCCACGCCGGACTGGACAGCCAGCGCGCCGGACTCATCATTAGCGCCTCGCGCAGCGTCCTATACGCCTCTGACGGCCTCGACTTCGCCAATGCCGCGCGCCTTGAGGCGCAGCGCCTGCGCGACGAGATCGAGCACGTGCGCAACACACAACCAATGGGAGACGCCGAGTGACCACCCCCAACGCAACCACCCTGACGACAAAGCAGCGTGCCTTTGCCGACGCGCTGCTAGCAATCGGCGCTGTCAAATTCGGCGCGTTCCGCCTCAAGCTCCACGAGACGCAGCCCGACGCTCCACTCTCGCCCATCTACGTCGATCTGCGCGTCCTGCAATCCTATCCCGACGCAATGGACGCCGCCGTTGCCGCGCTCGCCGAGTTGATCGACTCGCACCACCTCACCTTCACCCGCTATGCTGGCATCCCTATGGCCGCGACGCCGCTGGTAGCCGTGCTCTCGCACATCACCCGCGTGCCGATGATCACCCCCGCGAAGCCAAGACCCACGGCACTGCCGACACCATCAACGGCGCCTTCACTCCCGGCGAGACCGTCCTCGCCGTCGACGACGTCATCTCCTCCGGCGACAGCAAAGTCGAAGCCATCCACGTCCTCGAAACCAACGGCCTGATCGTCCGCGACATAGCCGTCCTGGTAGACCGCGAGCAAGGCGGCGCGGCCCAGCTCGCCGAAGCTGGCTACACCCTCCATGCCGCCGTTCGCCTCAGCCAGCTCCTCGACTACTGGCGCGTTAGCGGGGGCCTCGACCCCGCCATGTACGCCAAAGTCCAAGCTTATTTCGCCAGGTAGCCCCATATGATCTACCAGCGAGCCGTGCGCCCGCTCCTCTTCAACCTGTACGGCAACGACGTCGAGGCAGTCCACGAGCGCGTGCTGGGCATGCTCGCCTGGGCCTCGCGCTCACCTGCGCTCACCCGCGCACTCGCCATCGCCACCTCCCTCGGCCATCCAGCCGATAATAGCATGGCGCGTGAAGTCTTCGGCCTGCGCTTCCCTAACCCCATTGGCCTTGCCGCTGGCTTCGACAAAAATGGCATAGCCCTGCCTGCCCTGGCCGCCCTTGGCTTTGGCTTCGTCGAGATGGGCACCGTCACACGTCATGCCCAACCCGGCAATCCGCGTCCGCGCCTCTTCCGCCTCCCCGCCGATCGCGCCCTCATCAACCGCATGGGCTTCAACAATCAGGGAGCAGCAGCCGTCGCCGCCCGCCTCTCCCACCTCCCCGAGCTACCCATCCCGTTGGGGATCAGCCTCGGCAAGTCAAAAGTCACACCCCTGGATGACGCCGTCGCCGACTACCTTGCCTCGCTCGACCTGCTCTACCCTTACGGCGACTACTTCGCCGTCAACATCAGTTCGCCCAACACCCCCGGCCTGCGCGCCCTCCAGGAGCGCGACCGCCTCGACGCCCTCCTCGCCGCCCTCGCCGCCTCCCTGCGCGAGCACGCCGCCGCCGAAGGCCGCGTGAACCCCAAGCCCCTGCTCGTCAAAGTCGCCCCCGATCTCGACGAAGGCGCACTGGATGAAGTCGTCGAAGTCGCTCTCGCGCGCGGCGCGAACGGCCTCATCGCCGTCAACACCACCATCGAACGCGACGGGCTCAGTCCCAGCACGCCCCCATCCCTCCGCGACGAGCCCGGCGGCCTCAGCGGCCGCCCCCTGCATGCCCGTGCCGTATCCGTCGTGCGCCACCTCCACCAGCGCGCCGGCGACCGCCTGCCCATCATCGGCGCAGGCGGCATCTTCACCCCCGACGACGCCCGCCGCATGCTCGACGCAGGCGCCTCCCTGATCCAGCTCTACACCGGCTTCATCTACGAAGGCCCAACCATCGCCCGCCGCCTCGCTCACGCCCTCGCCCAACAACCCACTCACCCAACCTGATGTCCCATCCCACTGGATCGCTCGCGTCTACCTGGGCTTTGTCCCGCGTCACGACAGCCCGTTCTCTCCAAAGGAAAGGCGTAGGGGGTTAGGTAAATACTCGCCCGTGCTTCGGCCTTTTAAGGCCGAGAGCACCCGAACGCCCACACGTCACACCATCAATGCGACGGATTCTTCGTATGCGGCTTCTTGCCCAGATCGTGCCAGTCCTTCTCCTCGACCTCGATACCATAATGCTGCGCCGCCTTCTTGATGTTGGCAAACGCCTGGTCGCGGTCAGCGTCCGAAACCCCCTCGACCTGATCGAAGCGTGCCAGCGCATTCTTGACATGCGAAGCATCAGTCAGCGGCTCCTTACGCTGCTTGGGAAATGCGAACACGCTCTCCGGCAGTTCTTTGCGGTCGCTCGTGCTCAGCTCGCCATGCTCGGACTGTGGTTGCCATATTGCATGTGTTGCCATAGTGTATCCCTCCTTTGTGCGGGAAATCTTAGCCCCGCATGGTACACTAGCTTGCAACGTGCGTGCCAGCCCCTGCTGCCACCTAATGCCTGCCCAGCAGCCAGAGCGCCACATTGAGGATCACCGTCAACACCACACTCAGCACGATACACGTCACGATGGGGAAGTAAAACGACGTATTGCCCCGCTGGATAGCGATGTCACCCGGCAGCCGCCCCAATAACGGAATGCGCCCCGCCAGCAGCAACAGCAGCCCCAGCACGACGATGGCGCCGCCAACCAACAGCAGCGCCCGTCCTAGATCGCTCAAGTTCGACATAGCACCCGCGACTCCTCTTGCAGCGCACTACACATCAGGCGCATGTACACGATCTGCATCCAGTGTACCGCTCCGCGAGGAGCCATCGCCCAATATCAATACCCGTAACCGCCGCTGCCCGCCAGATCCGGCGTCGCGACGAACCACACACCACCGATCCCTTCGCCATTCGCCTGACCCGCAGCTGTATCCCCGGCGTAGGTGTAGAGCGGATGCCCGTTATATTGCACCTGGTGCCCGTTTGCGCCGTCGAACGCACTCAACGTACCAGGCAATGTCGTCGCGCTCGTCGGCGTCCCACTACCCAAAGCCAGCAGCGGCGGCCATTTCGTCGCGCACGCACCCGTACACGTTGACTTCCCCGGCGTATCCTTCGTCCAGTAATACAGCGTCATCCCCTTAGCATCCGTCAGCACCGTCTTTGACGACCCCTTGACCGAAACCGAAGCCGTCTTGATCTCCGCTCCACTCCCCGCTGGCGCGCTCGTCGCGGTGCTCGACGTACCTGAGCCATACGGGCCCCCGCCCGACGAGCCACCGCTACCGCCCCCACAAGCCGCCAGCAGCAACGCCACCATGCCAACCAGAGCCAGCATCCAGCTCCCACGCCACAGCGGGCGCGACCCGCCAGCTCGTGCAACGACTATCCGCATAATAGTAGTCCTCCTGTGCCGCACATAATTCCGCAATTTTGCGCATGTGTCTCGCACAAGAGTACGACCCCGCGTTACGCGCTGCGTAGCCAGCCGCCCGGCTACCGCCCCGCGACAATCTCGCGCAGCGCCTCCAGCAGCCGTTCGATCTCGCCAGCCGTGTTATAGTGCGCCAAGCCGATCCGCAGCGCGCCACCACCGGCTTCCAGTCCCAGTCGCTCCATCAGGTTGATCGCGTAGTAGTTGCCATCCCAGCAAAAGATCCCACGATCTCCGAGCTTCGCCGCCAGTTCGCGTGGCGAGTGCCCGTCAATCGTGATCGCCACCGTCGGCACACGCCGCGCCACCTCCTCCGCTGCCGTCAGCCCATAGATATGCACGCCCGGCAGCGTCGCCAGCCCCGCCAGCAGCCGCTCCACCAGCCCCCACTCATACTCCTGAATCGCCGACATCGCGGCATGCAGGTCCAGCCTTCTGCCCGCCATACCGGGG
Organism: Ktedonobacterales bacterium; assembly: GCA_036383155.1. Taxonomy (GTDB): domain Bacteria; phylum Chloroflexota; class Ktedonobacteria; order Ktedonobacterales; family JADMIN01; genus DASVOW01. Next base: position 3,761 of record DASVOW010000564.1, on the reverse strand, counting down.
AATGCCGCCGCATAGCGGTCGAGAGAGTCGCGCCCGATGCCCGCCAGATAATCCAGTGTGGCGACGAGTCCCGCCTGACACTCGTGGTTCTGCGTGCCGGTCTCCCACTTGCCCGGCGGCTCGTCCTCAGCCGGGCGCACCTTATACGCCGCCAGTCCTTCCAGCAATGGCAGCCGCCCATAGACGATACCCAGGTGCGGCCCAAAGAATTTATACGCGCTACACGCCAGGAAATCGCATCCAAGCGCCTGCACGTCAATCGGCCCATGCGGCGCATACTGCACAGCGTCGATATAGGTCAGCGCGCCCACCGCTTTCGCCCATCCAATAATCGTCGCCACATCGTTGATCGTTCCCACAGCATTCGAGGCGTATCCCACCGCCACCACCTTCGTGCGCTCGGTGATCTTGCCGCACAAGTCCTCCATGTCGAGCGTACACGTTGCCGTATCGACATCCGCCCTACGCACGACCACACCGCGCTCCTCCTGCAGCGCCAGCCACGGCGCCACATTCGCGTCATGATCGAGCGTCGTCACGACAATCTCATCGCCCGCCTTGAGTGTCCGCCCAATAGCCCGCGAAATAGCAAACGTCAGCGTCGTCATGTTCGGACCAAACACGATCTCGCGCGGATCGGCGGCATTGAGCAGGTCGGCCATCGCCGCGTGCGCCTCGTCCAGCAGCGCATCGGTGCGCCTGCTCGTGGCGAATGCCCCATGTGTGTTGGCGTTCGAGCTGGTAAGATACGCCGCGATAGCGTCAATGCAATCCTGCGGAACCTGCGTGCCGCCTGGATTATCGAGATAGACGACCGGCTGCCCATTCTCCTCCACTGCCAGCGACGGGAAATGCGTCCGGTAGGCCGAGAGGTCGAGCGAGGTCGCTATGCCAGTGTTCGCCGTGGTACCTGTGTCAGACATCGAAGCAGACTCCTGGAGAAAGCACATATGTGCGGCGCGCGCAACTCCGCGTCCACGCATTATCGCACGAGGAGACGTGCCCCCAGTATTCCTCATACACTCGCTCGGCTCTCAGCATCAGCCATACAGTGATATCCCGTTCATTTTCCGCCCATACGTCCCAACGCGGCCTCGTTCTTGCGGGTTTCTACCCGCGTAAGATTCAATGCAGATGGCACGCCTCGGCGAAGTGCCCTCAGTCGAGCGCCAGGGATGAGCGCAGCCAAAGCAGGAGAATGGCGCTATGAGCCAGCAATACGACGCGGGAACGCCAGTCTATGACGCCACGGGCAAAAGAATCGGAACGGTGAGCGATGACGGCGTCCAAGGCGGCTATCTTGTTGTCCGAAAAGGGCGAATCTTTCACCATACCGTCTACGTTCCGCTCAACGCCATCCGCCGCACCGACCATCGGGGCATCCATCTGCGTCTCTACAAGCCCTACGTCAAACAGCCCAGCGAGGACGTGCAGCGGGACCGATCTCCTTTCGCCCCTTTCAACGATGAGGATAGCGTTGCCGCGACGACCAACACGTTGAACTGGCTTCCCCTTACACCGGATGCTGAGCAACACGACGATCTTACAGTGCCGCTCCGCGAGGAACAGCTTACCGTCGAGAAGCAGCAGCGCGAGATGGGCCGTGTTCGCGTCCACAAATACATCGTCGAGGAGCCCCAGACCCTCACGGTTGCCGTCACACACGAGGAATTACGCGTCGAGCGCGTGTCAGTACAGGGTCGCGTCGCGCCAGGGACAAACACTTTCACCGAGAAGTTCATCGAAATGCCCTTGATGGGTGAAGACCTCGTCGTCGATAAGCGAGTCCAGGTGGTAGAAGAAGTCCATCTCTACAAATCGCAGATCACCGAAGATCGCGCGGTCAGCGAAGCCATTCGCAAGGAACGCCTGCATGTCGACGGCATGGATGATCCCACCCAGCAGATATACCCATCCGACCATCTCCACTGACTCGATCTATCGCCTCTGCGGATACGTTCACAGCGCCGCAGCACATGGAGTATGAGTATGGAGAGACAACGGCCAAGCCGTCGACAACGAGAGTACAGACGGGAGAGACGGCGATGTGGCCATCGCCGTCTCTCCCCTCAACCTCAGGCTCACTATGGCGTGGCCGTCGGCGCCGTCCCGCCAGCGCCCTTGAGCAACTCCCTCATCTGGTGCAAATCCTTGCCCGCCTGATGCAAATCTTTGGATGCCGTGTGCACATCGTTCCGCAGATTCGTCAGCGCTGTCTTATATCCCGTCTGATTTGTATTGAAGTTAGTTGGCGTGAGTTCGGGTAGCTGGCCCTGTGCGGCGTCGATCTGCCCCTCAGCATTCGCGACCTGCAACACGTAGTCATTGTACAGCGACGTAAGCTGGTCCTTGATACCGCTCGGCGCGCTATCGATCGCGGTTTGCAGCTTGGGTTCGAGATCCTTCAGCGTATGCCCCACGTTGATCTCGATATCCAGTTCCAGCGTGCGATAGTCGCGTGGCAGCACTACCGCATAAATGCGAAATTGCTCGTAGATGTTCTTCACATCCTGGCGCGCTGCGCTCGCCTGGGTCTCCGCATCGAGCTTCGTCTTGAGCGCCGCAAGTCCAGTCTGATTTGTCGCCACATCCGACTGCAATGAGTTTGCCTGATCGCTCGTGATATGCTTGTCTTTCGCCCGATCCGAGATTGCGCTGCCAAGTTTCGCCAGCGCAGCCTGACGCTCGGTAATCCTCGTGTCACCATAGGTGATGACACAGTGCACGTCGCAAATACGCGGCGCGGCAAGTACGGTCGCCGGCAGCACGACGCCCCCCAGCAACAGCGCCACAAGTGCCACAAGCGCTCCCAACAGAGCAAGACGCACCGGCCAGTGGAATGACAGAAACCGCTTCATCGTCTCTCTATCTCCGCACATCGAACACAACAAAAATATCCCCACACAATCCACCCGCTGCCCCTGTCTCTACGGCAGCGTCATACCTTCCTGGCTCGTGTTGTCTGCATCAGTCGCGCCGTTCTCGGCGCTATCGAGTCCGCCGAGCGCGCTCTGCACATACTGATCGGCATCCTGCACCTGTACGCTTACACTATTGCTGACTGAGCCACTGGACGATAGACCAGTGTTCATGCCCCCACGTCCCGGGTTGTTCTGCCCAGACGCGCCGCGTCCGCCACAGCCCGCCAATACAAGCGCCAGCACTAGCGCAGTGATGGCCACCAGCGCGACGCCACGTCGTCGCAACATATCGGCATAGTTCGCCTGTGTCATACATCCTCCCTCTCCCAGACATTTCAGAGAATCTGAAATCTAGCCTAAAGCGTAGCGCTGAGGATTGGCTGAGCCCTTCATTAAAACTTCCTTGGTCCTTCGCATTTCCGTTGCGTATAACTCCAACGAATACGTCATGCCATAGCCCCATCCCTGCAGCTCGGCGTCACGATGTCTACAACCACGCCAGGCAGCTCCAGATCCGAAACGCGCCCGATCCCAGTCCCTTCCACAATGCCTGTCTCGACGCCGCCATAGCACACAACTTGTGGACAGCGCATATCACACTCAGATATCGGTCCTATCAGGTCGAACAAAGGCGACGAGGCGACCACCATGAGCATACGCGGTACGCAAGGCAACCAGGCTGGCAAACACTTGCGTTCGTGACCGGCGCGGCGCCAACAATACAGTGACAGCCTATGTCGCTACCGCGTATGCCCAGGCGCTCTACTACACGCTGACGGGTATCTGGCCTCTTGTCGATCTGCGTAGTTTCGAGTTTGTCACCGGCCCAAAGGTAGACGA
>DASVOW010000563.1:0-2156 GCA_036383155.1 Ktedonobacterales bacterium | reverse complement strand
CATGGGGGGAGCGCGTGGGAACGCCTCGAATGGTTCACCGCGCAGTTACTGCCCTACCAGTATCAGCAGCCGGAATGCTCGCTGGTGGTGTTGCACGCGCTCACGTCCGACGCGGTGCCCGCCGTTTTACGCAAGACTGTGCTGGAGCAGAACCGCGTGATGTTCGACACCATCCAGCGATTGGTCGCCGAAGGGCAGGATGAGGGGAGCGTCGTGCGCGGAAACGCCCAACACCTCGCCTACGTATTCCTGTCCGCGATCTATGGGCTGGCGGCGTCCACGGCGTTCGTTGGCGACGAGCCGGTCGAGTTCCCCGACGTGGCAAGTGTGCTCCTGATGCTGCGCGCGGATCGCACATGAGCGGTAACCGCGCGAGATCGTCGCCAGGCAATGCCCTGGAACTGTGAGGAACGACCATGGGAAGCGTTCGAGTCGCCGAGTCTGCTGTCATCAATGCGCGGCCGGAGGAAGTCTATAGTATCCTGGCTGATTATCGTAACGAACATCCTCGTATCCTGCCGCAGCAGTATTTCAAGGAGTTGACAATCGAGCGCGGGGGCCAGGGAGCGGGCACCGTATTTCGCGCGCGCATCCGCGCCTTTGGCTCGGAGCTGAAGTATCATATGGAGGTGACCGAGCCCGAGCCTGGACATCGGCTGGTCGAGACCGATAAAGATGCGGGTGTCGTCACGACGTTCACAGTCAGCCCAGTTGATGGAGGACGCCGCGCGACCCTGGAGATCGCGACGGAGTTTACCCTCAGCAGCGGGTTGCGTGGGGCTGTGGAGAAGGTGATGAACCCTCTTGTCGTCGGGCGTATGTATCGCACGGAGCTTCAGCAGGTTGCCGACTACGTGGCGAGCAAGCAACGCGAAAAGGCGACGGAATAGCTGTTAGTAGCCGCCTGAGCACAGGCAATGCCCTTTAGCCGCCCATAGAGGCCATCCGCCTTTGCGGGCGGCTTGCCGTGTACGTGGGGCGTTGAGAATCTCTTGAGCCTTCGATGCGTGGGCATGTACACTATCATAGTAAGATATACTGTGGCGAGCGCTATAGTGTGACGTGGCCGGTAATGAAAGGATCTGAGGTGGCGCGGGAGTCTGAGACGTCCTTGGCAGATCAGCGGGGGCGCGATGCGCTGGTGCGGCAGGCTGAGCTGATCATCAGCGGTGTTTTGCGCGGGGGCGTGCTGATCAGCGCCGGGCTCATCGCCGTCGGCGTCATTTCATTCTACGCGAGTGGCGCGTGGCGCTCGCCCACGGCGGGTAGCACCTATCCCCATACGTTCGCGTCGGTCTGGCAGGGTGTGCTACATGGCGATCCGCTGGCGATAATCTCGCTGGGCTTGCTTGTGCTGCTGGCGACGCCGGTGCTGCGCGTGATCGTTTCTATCGTTGCGTTTCTGCTCGAAGGCGACCGGCTCTACGCGGCGATTACCACGGTGGTGCTGCTGATCCTCATCGCCAGCTTCTTTCTAGGGCGAGGAGGCGCCTGATGCTGCATTACGTGGTAGGCACCGCACTGGTAGCGCAGCCACTGTTCTTCGCGCTGGTGTTTGCGGCGTCGGTCTTTGCGGGCATCATTGGCTCGCTTGTCGGTCTGGGCGGCGGCGTCTTCGTGGTGCCGCTGCTGACGCTCGCCTTCGGCAGTCCGGTTCCAGAGGCGGTGGGCGCATCCATCGTCTCGGTGATCGCCACGTCGAGCGGGGCAGCCGCCGCATACGTACGCGACCACATCACCAATCTGCGCGTGGGCATGTTCCTGGAGATCGCCACGACGCTCGGCGCGATCAGCGGCGCATTCCTGGCCGTGATCGCTCCAACACAGCTGCTCTATGTGATCTTTGGCGTGGTGCTGATCGTCTCAGCCATCCCGCTCGTGATCAGGCGCAAGGAAGAGTTGCCACAGGGCGTCGAGAACGACCGCTGGTCACGCAAGCTCTCGCTCGCCAACTCGTACCCGGACCACCAGCTTGGCCGCGAGGTGGCCTACAATGTCACCCGCGTTCCAGCGGGCTTCGGCCTGATGTACATTGCCGGGGTGCTTTCAGGGATGCTCGGCATCGGCAGCGGCACCTTCAAAGTGCTGGCGATGGATAGCGCGATGCGCCTGCCGATGAAGGTCTCGACCACCACGAGCAATTTTATGATCGGCGT
>DASVOW010000562.1:0-2178 GCA_036383155.1 Ktedonobacterales bacterium | reverse complement strand
CCAGTGTCCGTGAGATACCGAAGTGCGCAGCGAGCAGCGTCGCGTCTACGTCGCGCTCGGCTGCGAAGAGACGGCGAACGTGTGAGCGCGGCGCTAACAGCTCGGCGGCAAAGGCGTTGGCCTCCAACTCGCGCCGCGCTCGTGGGGTATATTCCTCGACCCGGTGATCTTCGGTGCGCAAGTCGGCGGGATCGGCCTGCTGGTTGATCTCGTGTTGATCGCAGGTGGAATGCAGGCTGATGCCCTCGCCACGGTGTAGCGCATAGTGTCCCAACTCGTGCGCGATGGCGAAGATGCGCGTCTCGGCGTCCAGGTCATTGCGCAGCCAGATGACGCCGTAGGACGCTCCTTCCCAGAGCTGTAGACGCGAGTAAGCGCCGCCGAGCATCACATCACTGGCAGGAACTGCAATATGATCGAGCTCAAGCGACTCGCACAGGCGCTCGATGAGTTGGGTTGTGTGGTTTTCGGCACCATTTCCTTGATGCCGCGTGCGCAATTCCACCGCTGTGCGTGCCACAACTTCGATACGTTCCATGAGCATATACTCCAAGGGCACGGATGAACACTGTAACAGGGTATAGAGATAGCCTGACGTGCGCCATGTAGCCACGCCTACTTGTTTTGTGTGGAAGGAAGATTGTAATGGGGGAGAGCCTACTCCCCCCGTTGCGTATCCTTCTTCACGATGGCGGCCCATTCTTGTTTGCGCTCAGGTGAGAGCATGCTGGCCTGGACCGCATCGAGGAAAGATTCCTGCTGCTGGGTTGGCTGCTGATCCGCGTAATAGAACGCGCCCGCTTGACCTGGGCGTGTGGCCCCGAGATAGGTGGCGACCGCCTCGGGCACCACCTGCAGCGTGGTGGCGAGCCGCGTGACAAGGGTGGGCGGTATCGTCGCTACGGCGATCACACGCGCCTCCAGCTTGGCCAGCACATCTATCGTAAGCCCAACGGCCTCCGCGAGGTTTCGCGGGGAATAGCCCACTTTTGTGCCCTGCTTGACCAGACCCTCGATAGGTTGGACCGCCGGCGCAACGGTAGCAGCCCGAATCTGCTGCATGGCACGCTGTGCTGCCGGTGACAGCTCGGCGGCCGGCGACACATCCGGCGCTTCAATGTCAAATCCTATCGTATGGAAGTAGACGGCAAACTTCAGCAGCTCGCTCGCATACTCCGGATAGCGCTGCAGATATGTCTCTATACGAGGTGCGAGGCCAAGCCGAAAGTCGTCAGCATATTGGGCCGTGATGCGGTCGATCTCGTACTGGCGTTCCTGCTGGCGACGCGCCTGTGCGCGCTGCTCTTCGTTCTGATCAGGCATGGTTGCCCCCCTCACCGCCTTGGTAGCGCTCAGCGAGTTTTTGCAGGATCATCTTCAGGCGGTAGCGCACCATTCGATCAGAGATATCTAGCTCCTCGCCGATTTCTTTCTGCGACCGGCCTTCAAAATACAGGCCGAAGATCAAGTTTCGCTGGTCTTCGGGCAGCTTCTCCACCAGATCGAGCAAATCGCTGAGCTCGACCTGATCAAAGGCATCTTGAACCGTGTTATCGGGGATTCGCTCGGTAAACGGCACATCCTCCTCACCTTTCGGCTTTGCCTCGATGCTCTCCATCTCGGCGCGCGGAATGCGCGTCGGCGTCTCGACGCCGGGCCGCGGCCACTCTCCTGCTTGCTCCATCATTTCGCGCGCCACATGCTGGCAGATGCGGTGAAGCGCAAATACAAAATTATCCAGCAGAAAGGTCTTTCCGCCACCTGCCAGTTCCTCCCAGAGCTTTATATAACACTGTTGCGCAAGATCTTCTTGAAGCTCCGGCTTCATACCAGATCGTGCGGTTCGGGCGACCATCCACGCCCACTTCCCCACGCCTGACTGGAGACGCCGCGCGATTACCTCATAGATGCGATGCGCATCGCTGATTGCACCCGCACCCACGCGCTCACGAATACAGCGCGCCACCACCTCAAGCGGTAACGCTGACTCAACGTGTGTGTCCTCGATACGACGCCAGTATTCGACTTTTCCGGGCAGCGGCAGCGCATGAAACTGCGCCTCTAGTTCCGCTCGCCGGGCTGCATATCTATCGTCCTGATTCTCGCCCACGCCAGACCCCTTTAATATAGCAGCCAGCCGCGCCGCCGCGAGCCACTCCCCTCTATCCAGCGTAGACA
>DASVOW010000561.1:0-5884 GCA_036383155.1 Ktedonobacterales bacterium | reverse complement strand
GATAAGGAGCGACTGTGCCACGCCGAGGAAGATGCCGCCGAAGAAGGTTAGCGGGAGGCTGGTGAGCCCACCGATGAGGGCCGCGCCGAATGCGGTGATGACGACTACCGTGAGCTGGGTCGTGTTGAGCGTGGTGAGCGGCGCGAGCAGCAGTCCGGTGATGGCAGCAGTGAGCGAGCCAAGCACCCATGAGGAGGCAGCGACGCGGTTCACCTGGATGCCCAGGAGCCGCGCCGCAGTGGGATTGTCAGAGGTGGCGCGCATAGCAATGCCGAGCGAGGTGCTGCGCAGAAAGTAGCCGAGAAGCACGGCGAGGACGGCGGCGATGATGATGTTGGCGATCTGGTTGTAGCCGAGCGTGAGCTGTGCGATGCGTATGCCGTTCTGAGGGAAGATCTGGAGCGGTATGTGATAGGACGTGTCTTTCCAGATCAGGCTCGCGACCGATTGGAGCACGAGCAACCAGCCAAGGGTCACTATCACGCGGGTGAGCACGGGGCGCTCGCGCAATGGTCGTAGCGTGAAGCGTTCCATGAACCAGCCGAAGCCGGCGGCAAACGCCAGGGCGAGCACTACCGCGAAGGGAGCAGGCCAGCCACGAACGACGCCGAACTCGTAGGCGATGAAGGTGCTGAACATGCCGATGGCGCCGTGGGCGAAATTGAGCACTCCTGTTGTCTTGTAGATGAGGACAATGCCCAGGGCAGCGAGGGAGTAGAGGGCGCCGAATGCAATACCGACGAGGATCAACTCAAACACCAGGGTAAGATTGACCACAGCGTCTCCTTTCCAGCTACAGGCGGTGCGCCGCGGGTGACTTTGGCCAAGCTGAGGGTAACAGGCACAAAACACAGCAAAAGATGTGCCAACCAGGCGGCAAGAGGTGGCAGTGGCTTGCGATTTGCCGATTGCGCATTGGAAAACGGCTGAGAAACGGTTGACAGAACACACTGTGAGCAGCCGCCTGCGGGAGGATAATTTTGATCATACTAGCAGCCTCCCTGCATATCGGTCAAGTGTGGCCGTCTGTCGGTGCCTCTCGGCGAGGCGGTAGAGCACCTCGGAACATGGATGGGGAGTCGATACTGTGAGGGATTTGTGAATAGGTGCTCTGACATTGAGAGCACATAGTGATCATGTTCGCATACGCTGAGGATGAGCGACATCTGTCGCGGACGGCAAGCCATTGTTCGTATATGGCACTCATAGTTAAGAAAGGGATGATCACGATGATGTGGGGATATCCTGGTTATTGGAATTGGGGTGGAATGCTCATCATGATGCTCTCGTCGGTAATCTGGGTGGCGCTTATCACCGCAGTCGTCGTTCTTGTGGTGCGTAGGCTGGGCTCGCACTCGACGTCCCTTATGGGGCCATCCCATGCGCCATCAGCCATGGAGATTCTCGAGCAACGGTATGCGCGGGGCGAGATCGACGAAGGAACCTTCCAGCACATGCGCGACGAGCTGCATGCAGAACAATTGCATGTAACACCAACGTGAGGTCGTGGGACATGAGTCCCAAAGCGTACGGGTGATAGATAGGTGATCCAGGAGTCCAAACATTGCAGTGTGCAGGCCGGCTCCTGGACACCTTGTTTTATACTCTTTATATACCCCTACCCGGGGGGTATGGGGTTAGGAAACGCGGAGCACTATTACAGGGAGCACAAATGAGGACCATAACTTTTCCAATTGGGGGGTGCAACTTTGCCAGTTGCGGTCGCGATCTGGAGAAGCGGCTAGCACACGTTTCGGGCATCACTCAGGTGAACGCCAGCTATGTCAGCCAGACGGTCACCATTACATATGATGAAATGCAACTTAGCGAGGCACATCTGCAGGAATTGGTGCGGGGTTGCGGCTTTGGCTGCGGGGAACCCTTCAACATGAGCGCTGAGCGGTCTATGACGCCAGCGGCGCCGCCTTCCCATCGCCCAGAGCACATGGTGCCAGAGCATGAGGCGGCAATGCCCGCGCATGTCGAGCAAGCTATGCAGCCTGGACACGGTGGGATGGCGCATGGCGGCGGGATGATGCACGACATGAGCGAGCCGGCGATGGCCGCGGCCATGGAGGCCGATATGCGTCGGCGATTCTGGATAGCACTGGTGCTGACGATTCCTATCGTTCTCTATTCTTCGCTGGGGACATCACTGCTGCGCCTGTCTCTGCCCGTGCCATTTGGCATCAATCGTAACTGGCTATTGCTGGTGCTGACGACGCCGGTGGTGTGGTATTGCGGCTGGATCTTTCACAGCGGGGCCTGGCGGGCGCTGCGCAATCGTGCGCTGGATATGAACGTCTTGGTGAGCCTGGGCGTGCTGGTCGCGTATCTGTTCAGCGCCTTCGCTACGATCTTTGCTCCACAGGTGGAGACAAGCTTCGACGCGGCGGCGATGCTGGTCACGTTCGTTCTCTTCGGGCATTGGATGGAGATGCGTAGTCGTCGCGGCTCGTCTGATGCCTTAAACGCCCTCTTGCGTCTGGCTCCCGGTCAGGCGAACGTCATCGATGCCGATGGCACGGTGCGGACTGTACCGGTCGATCAGGTCGAGGTGGGGGCGCTCCTGCTGCTGCGCCCCGGGGAGAAGGTGCCGGTCGATGGGACGATCGAGGACGGCACGAGCGCCATCGATGAGAGCATGGTCACAGGCGAGAGCCTGCCGGTCGAGAAGCGCACCGGCGACGAGGTCGTCGGCGGCACGGTGAATGGTTCCGGGTCGCTGCGCTTCCGTGCGACGAAAGTGGGCAGCGAGACGGCACTGGCGCAGATCGTGGAACTGGTGCGAACGGCGCAGAATTCAAAAGCTCCGGCGCAACGGCTGGCAGATCAGGCGGCGGAGTGGTTGGTACTGCTGGCAGTCGGCGCAGGGGTGCTGACATTCGTCATCTGGCTTTTCTTTGTCCATGAAAGCGCGCTGTTTGCACTGACGCTTGCGGTGACGGCGGTGGTCATTGCCTGCCCGGATGCGCTAGGCTTGGCGACGCCGACAGCGGTTGCGGTGGGTACGGGGGTAGGCGCGCACAACGGCATCCTCATAAAGAATGCGACGGCGCTCGAACAGGCCGCGCGCATTCAGGCGATCATCTTCGATAAGACAGGGACGCTCACCGAGGGCAAGCCGGTCGTCACGGATATGTGGGTAACGGAGGCAGGGCAAGCACAGGGGTTGGATGAGGCGCAATTGCTTACCATCGCCGCGGCAGGAGAGGCAGATTCTGAGCACCCGCTTGCACGCACGATTGTAAATGAAGCGCAGGAGCGGCATCTGCCTGGGGTGTCTGCGCAAGACTTCGCCGCAGTACCGGGTGGTGGCGTGCGAGCCGAGGTGGAGGGGCATCTGGTGCTGATTGGCACGCCGAAGCTGCTGGCTGACCAGGGAGTGACGCTGACGGGGGCCGATCAACACCGGCTGGACGAATTGCAGGCGGCAGGCAAGACGGTGATGGTGGTGGCGCGTGATGGTCAGGTGGTGGGCCTCATTGCTGTTGCCGATCGGGTTCGCCCGACCTCAGCCCCAACTGTTGCGGCGCTGCATGAGCTCGATATCCGGGTGGCGCTCTTGACTGGAGATAACTACAGGACGGCGGAGGCGGTGGCGAAGGAATTGGGCATCGACCGAGTCTTTGCCGAAGTGCAGCCGGCTGACAAAGCACGTTATGTGCAGCAATTGCAGCAGGAAGGCGTGTTTACCGCGATGGTAGGCGATGGGGTGAATGATGCTCCCGCGCTGGCTCAGGCGGACCTGGGTATCGCCATTGGAGCGGGGACGGGCGTGGCGATCGAGACAGCGGAAATCGTGCTGATGCGCAGCGATCCGCTTGACGTGCTGGCGGCAATTCGCCTTTCGAAGGCGACGGTGAAGAAGATGAAGCAGAACCTCTTCTGGGCCGCCTTCTACAATCTCATCGCTATCCCTATCGCGGGTGGTATCCTGTATCGGCCGCTGGGCTTGTTGCTCAATCCGGCTATCGCTGCGTTGGCGATGAGCGCCAGCTCTATTACTGTCGCTACGAACGCTGTGCTGCTCAAGCGTGTGGATGGGCATCTGCATGAGGATGGTGGGAAGGCCGCGGCCCACGTCGCTTAGCCGTTCTTGCGGCACTGATCACCAGCCCTGTGGTGTTCCTCAGGGCTGGTGATCAGTGCCCTTGAGGCGAACTCAGCCGGTCACGTAGGAGATGAATTCCAACAGCGAACCATCCGGGTCACGAAAGTACACGCTGGTCCCTGTGCCGCGGGCGCCAAAGCGCGTGACCGGACCCTCCTCGACGATCACGCCATGCTGGGCCAAGTGTGCTTGTGCCTCGGCGATGGGCCCCGGCCAATCGAAGCAGAGATCGCTGCCCCCTGGCGCAACAGGCAGGCGCGCGACCGGCGTCCCCTGCACGCCGGGTCCATGCAGATTCAACTGTTCGCTGCCGAATCGATACGCCCACCCTGCTCCCACTGGCACGAGCTCGGCACCGAGCACTTCATGGTAGAAGCGGTTCGAGCGCTCCCAATCTGACACGTGGATCACGCAGTGATCGAGTTTGACCTGTGCCATACCTGCCCACCTACCCTTTCTTTGGCGTTGCTGACACGCCCAGCATGTCTTGGTGCCGGTCGTATGTCATTGATTGTCGTCCGTTTCACACCCCTGAGACAACAGGTGTGAGCGCACATGAGTGGGATCGAGCGACTTGGAGGCAGTTAGTATGGAGGTCGCCGGTGAGATGTTGCGCTTCGGCGGCAATTGCTGCCGTCTTAGGTCAGGCGCATCGTCGTGTATGATAGGGAGGGGATAATTGAGTTCACCGAGCAGACGGCACTCATTCCGAAGTGGATCGGTATGAATTGTGACGCCCACGTCACGAAATGTGATGGAGATGGTATTGTGTCATGACAGGATGCACAAGACTGATGGATCACGCGCCAGGCACTTAGCGGGTGCAGAGGAATCTCAACGACATCGGCTCCACAGAGCAGGCTGAGCGCACGGGCGGCCCGTTCGCCAACGTGCGGAACGCCTGTGGCACCCCTGCAACATGGGGAGTGGGAATGCGAGTGGAACGCGTGGGAGGACGCTGATGGGCACGTATAGACATCCGAGAACAGATCGGCGGTTTGCGCGCTGGATAGACCGGGCGGTGGCGCTCCTGCCGCTGATCCTCCTATTGGCACTTGCTCTTGGCTCTCCGCGTGACGCCGAAGCCGCCGGGTCAGCGGGTGGTTGCGCCGGTCCGGTTGCTGGACAGCACATCTATGATTGCACCCATCTTCTCACGCCCGACGAGAGCTCTATGCTGGAGGCGCAGGCCGCAGCGGTGGACCGCGCTGGCGCGCCTACCGTCGTGTACCTGCAGGCGCGCAACGCAACCGCGCAGCAGGCATTGCAAGATGCCATCGACCTGATGAATCGGTGGGGTGTGGAGTCGCGCCCCGGCGCCCGCGATGGCTTCGTCATGTTCTTCGACCTGCAACCGGGCAACCTGCGGCATGGGCAGGTGGCGCTGTATGCTGGCGCGAAACACGCCCAGCACGGGAACCTCCCGGAATCTGAGTTGACGCGGATCCGCACCGACGTGATGACGCCATTGCTCGCCAACGGACAAACGGCTGAGGGTATAGCCGCGGGTCTGCAGATGGTGGCGAGTGACTTGAAATATGGCCCGCCGCCGCCCCCAGCATATCAGACCGTCTCGGCCACAATCGGACGCATCCCGCTGAACGCCCTTGCCGTGCTGTACGCGGCGGCGGTGGCGCTCCTGTGGATACGCCTCGCGCGCCGGGCTCCGATGGGCGGCGAAGAGGCGATGTCCGTGTCGCCAGATGCAGTCAGCAATCTCCCGCCCGCAATGGCAGGCGCACTCGTCAAAGGGCGTGTCACCGACACACA
>DASVOW010000560.1:0-3494 GCA_036383155.1 Ktedonobacterales bacterium | reverse complement strand
GGATCGTCTTCATGGGCGAGGGGCAGACCAAAGACCGCCATCACGGCGTCGCCAATGTATTTCTCGACGGTGCCGCCGTGCCGGTGGAGCTCGCGCGAGATGGTGGTGAAGAAGCCGCCGAGCAGCGCACGCACGTCTTCTGGGTCCATCATGTCGGCGAGCGAGGTGGAGCTGGTGAGATCGGCGAAGAGCACGGTGACGACACGCCGCTCCTCCTCGTGCGCCTCGTGCTCCTCGGCTTCCTCGCTGGCCGCCAGGTCGCGCTGCACTGCCGACGCTTGAGTAGCAACGCGCTGCATGCCGTTGGCATCTGCGAGCGCCGGATTGGGTGGAGGCGCGGCTCGATTGGATGTGTTGTTGCCGGGTATGACGAGGGGAGATGTGGAAGGCGCAACGGGTGAGGCTGGCGCGAGAGGAGAGCCGAGTGGGGTGCCGCACTGGTTACAGAAGCGCGCATCGGGAGGATTTAGTGCGCCGCAATTGGGGCAGACGCGCGGCAGGGGCTTGCCACACGCGATGCAGAAGCGCGCGTTGTCCAGGTTGACAGTCTGGCAATTCGGACAGGTCATGCATATTCCCCAGACTCAGCACACGGATAGTCCGCGCCCGCAAATTTGATGAGCGTACCCATTGCTCATTGTATCGCGGGGTCGTGGAAATCGATAGTGTACCAGCCAGTGTGTCGCGGGCACAAGGACTGTATTACTGGTTATGCAGGCATGGTGTGGCCAGGTCGTGTACAATAACATTGCCGCTTAGCCGGAGTGTTCCAGTCAGATCGTTCTTATGGAGCTGATGTGCTTGTGTTGGGGAGCCCATGGGCTTAGACCTACGATGCCGGTCAGAGGAGAGCTGTCCACACTGGTGAGAGGAGGGGCGCCACCATGACACCTGACAAGACGAAAGAGCAGCGATGGCGTTACGAGGTGATCGCGCCACTGGCAAAGGGAGGCATGTCGCAGGTGTATCGGGCGCGGGACTCGTGGATGAATCGCGAGGTGGCGCTCAAGGTCTTGCCCGAGGAATGGATGCGCGATGCGGTACGGGTGGAGCGATTCCGCCTGGAGGCGCGACGTATCGCGTCGCTGCAGCATCCAAACATTGTACCGCTATTGGATTATGGCGAGCAGGACGGGCGACTCTTCCTGGTGATGCCCATCTATCCGACGACATTGCGCGCAGTGCTGGAGCACGAGCGGTGCCTGCCGCCGCCCCAGGCCATCTACATTGGGACGCAGATAGGGTCGGCGCTGGGATACGCACACTCACAAGGCATCATTCATCGCGACATCAAGCCGGAGAATATCCTGCTCGATGCAACGGGACGCGCGCTGCTCACCGATTTCGGCATTGCCAAGGCAGTGCCAACGGCGGCCAATCATCTGCTGACGTCGGCGCCGTTAACGGCTGCCGAGGCAGGGCAAGCCCCTATCGCCAGCGTGGAATATAGCGCGGCAGAGCATATGCTGGGGCGGCCAGTGGATGAGCGAACCGATGTCTATGGGCTGGCTGTCGTGATCTATGAGATGTTGACAGGTCGAGTGCCATTCCCACTGGATAACGAGCGCATCTACACGCTGGTCGTGCGTATGTTGACGGAGCGTCCCGTTCCGCCGTCTACACTCGCACCCATGCCGCTGCCTATCGGATTCGACTCGATATTGTTGCGGGCGCTCGATTCTGAGCCAAAGCGGCGCTTCGCTACGGTGAGTGAGATGACCCAGGCACTTGAGCAGGCGCTGGCAACGGCTGCGGAGACACAGGCGGCTATGCAGGCGATGCAGCGGGGGCCTACTTCACAACCGCTCGACCGCACAGTAGTATCCGGCACGCTGGTGGCTCCTGCTCCACCCTCCCGGCCGTTGAACCGGCGAATGCCGATCCCGCCCTCCCGGCCGAGTGGCCAGTCGATATCCATTCCGCCTGCGCCTGTTACTCCGCCGCCCCCTTCATTTCCGTCATCTCCCTCGTCACCATCATCATCGTTTCCACCAGCGCAGTCGTATCCAAATCTGATGCGAGGAGAGCCGTCGGGAACGCTGCGCGACGGACGACCTGAGGAGCCGCGGCAGCGTCGCCGCCGGATCCGCGATTTGTGGCGCCAGTAGTCACTGTGGCGGCGCTGCGTCTGGTCGGTCGTCTGACCTCAATCATTCTCTCAATCGCCGACCGCTACAGCGCGGTCGTCAGGCGTGTGAGCGGGGTCCCTATCGCCCGATTGAGTGGCAGGGGAGAGTGCGTCGGTGGATGCCGGCTCGTGCTGCTGTTGAGACGAACTCTGTGATGAGCGGAAGGTGGTGATGACGCCGACGGCGGCGACGATGATGGCGGCGCCAAGCAGGGTGAGGGGCGTCAGACTTTCATTATTAAAGGCCCAGCCGAGGAAGACGGCCACGACCGGGTTGACGTAGGCGTAGGTTGAGGTGAGCGACAGCGGTGTCGTGCGTAGCAGCCAGGTGTAGGCTGAATAAGCGACGAGCGAGCCGAAGACGACGAGATAGAGGAAGCCAAGCAGCGAGCGCGATGTGACGGACTGGAAATGCAGGTGTGCCGGCTCGCCGGCGACGATGCTGACGATGAGCATAGCCGCACCTCCAGCAAGCATCTCCATTGCCGTGCCGAGTGCCGGTGACGCTGGCATCTTCGCACCACGCGAGTAGATCGAGCCGCTGGCCCATGCAAGCGAGCCCAGGGGGATGGCGAGCAAGCTGATGATCGCCAGTGGTCCGGTGGCACGCACCGTTGCGCCGCCGGAGAGAAGATTCGGGCCGATCAAGAGCATCACGCCGACGAATCCTAGCGCCAATCCAACGCCGACAGCGAGTGACGGGCGTATTCCTCCCGGGCGCAGCCAGTCGATTAGAGCCATCCAGAGGGGGGTCGTCGAGACAAGCAGCGCAGCCAGGCCTGACGGCACGATCTGCTCGGACCAGGCAACGACGCCATTGCCGCAGAGCAGAAGCAAGATGCCTACGATTGCCGCCGCGCGCCAGTTCGCGGGGGTCGGGCGAGGGCCACCGCGCAGGCGTGTCCCAGTGTAGAGGATCGCGCCTGCCAGCAGGAAGCGCATGCCCATTCCCAGCATCGGCGGCACGGTTGCGACGACGAATTTGATCGCTAGATATGTCGAGCCCCAGATGACATAGACCAGGCCCAACGCTACCCACACTTGTAGCCGTGGTGTCATAACAGGCGATCTCTGGCTGCTATGCGCTCGCAGCATCGGTGGTCTCCTCATACTCTGGTGCGATTGGCAGGGTTGCCGTTTCTTTGATCGTCGTGAGCACGACGGTGGTGCGGGTCGAGCGGACGGTAGGAATGACGCCGAATCTCTCGCGCAGAAGCCTGCCCAGTGCCTCGGTGTTTGCGACGCGCACCTTGACGAGATAGCAGTCTTCGCCAGCAACGTGATGCACTTCCTGCACCTCGGGGATACGAGCCAACTCTTCACCTGTCTCGAGGCAGGCGAGTTTTTCCTCGGCGCGGACGAAGAC
>DASVOW010000559.1:0-2802 GCA_036383155.1 Ktedonobacterales bacterium | reverse complement strand
CGCCCTGGGTGGCGGCTTCGCTCATCACAGTGATCGCGCTTGCCATTCTAGGCGCAACAGTCAGCGGCAGGACAATCGAGCGCATTGCAGCCATGACCCGGACTGCTTCCCCAGGCCCCATTCCTCGCGAATTACGCGCTGAGCTTGCCGCGCCGCATCTCTGGCTCATTGAGGGGGCGCGCTTGACGCTCCTGGTAGGAATCGTGTTTCTCATGACGTTCAAGCCAGATCTGCTTGGGTCATTGCTGGCACTCGCGACCATGCTTCTTCTTGGCGTCATCACAGGCCTGATCTCTCGAAACGTCCCCACGCCCACGTTTGTAAAGGAGTAACCCACGTGAAGATCGCAGTGATTGGCTCGACGGGTCGCACCGGTCGCCTTGTCCTCGACCAGGCAGTACGTCGCGGCCACCAGGTCACCGCATTTACGCGGCATCCCCAGGAGTTGCAAGGCATTCAAGAACTCCACGCCATAGTGCACGGCGACGGGCTCAATCGCGCTGATGTGCTCGAGGCTGTGCGCGGGCAGGACTTCGTCATCTCCATCCTCAGTTCACCAGGGCTTGGGCCAAGCACGGTTGTCACTGATGTGACGAAAAACGTTATCGCCGCGATGCGCGAGACAGAGGTGCGCCGCCTCATCTGTACGAGTTCGCATTCGTTAGTAGCAACGCGCCCCTGGCTGGTCGTCAAGGTGGTGAAGTGGATATTTCGCAATCCCTACGCCGATGCCGCCGCCATGGAGCGCGAAATAGTCGCCAGCAACTTGGACTGGACCATTGTTCGCGCGACACAGTTGACCGACGGACCGCTAACCGGCCAGATCCGTCGCGCTCATGGCGATTTCGATACTGGTCCGTACACGATTGCCAGGGCCAACGTCGCCAAAATACTCCTTGACATTGCCGAGAGTGGAGATGAGATCCGTTCCGCCGTCGAGGTAAGCGGTGCAACCACCCGCTGAGCCAGAGCCATGCCCGATCATGACCGCACTCCTCCATCGGTTGCGAGCAGCCACCGCCTGCTACTCGCAGCCACGCTCCCCACCCTACTCTCCCGCCGCTGCGCAACCATAGACATGGGGCGTTCCATGTAGGTGAGCACAACCTTCCCCCACAACTCCCCCACCACAACATGTGTCACAGCGTCATGTGCTATTCCGTCATCATAGACGACAGCAGACATACAACCGCGCTAGCGCACGCTGAGGTAACACATGACAAATCAATCAGGTCCGCCTGCCACTGGGCAGGAAGCATATGATCGGTATCGTTCCCGAATGTTCTCGATCGCATACCGCATGCTCGGAAGCGTCGGCGAGGCCGAGGACGTCGTCCAGGAGGCATACCTACGCCTCCATCGGGCAACAATGGAGGGCGCTGCTATTGAGTCGCCCGAAGCGTTTCTGACCACCGTGACGACCCGCCTCGCGATCGACACACTGCGAACAGCGCGTGTCCGCCGCGAGACATACGTCGGCATCTGGCTGCCTGAGCCGCTTCTCGCCTCCACCGAACCCGACCCCGCTGAACACGCTGAGCAGGCCGACTCCCTTTCGCTCGCCCTGCTCAGCCTCCTGGAGACGCTTTCGCCAGTCGAGCGCGCTGTCTTCCTGCTCAGGGAGATCTTCGACTACGACTACGATGAGATCGCCAGCATCGTGCAGAAAAGCGACGACAACTGCCGTCAGATCTTCGTCCGCGCCCGCAAGCGTATCGACTCGGGCAAATCCCGCTTCACAGCGGATCAACAAGCGCAACAAGAGCTGGCGCGCCGGTTCTTCGCTGCCGTCGACACAGGCAGTCTCGCTGGTCTCGTCGACTTCCTCGCCGCCGATGTCGCCTTCTACGGCGATGGTGGCGGCAAGGCAAACGCCGTCCTACGGCCCATCTTCGGTCGCGACCGCGTCAACCGCCTGCTCCACAGCATATTCACCAAAGCGCATCAAGCCGACATCACCTACCGGCTCGCGCTCGTCAATGGGCAGCCAGGCGCGTTGTCGTTCGATTCCAACGGCGGCCTCGTCAATGTGCTCGCGCTCGACATCGCCGACGGTGCCATCCAGACGGTTCGCTGCATCATCAATCCAGACAAGCTCGTTCACCTTGGATTCCCCGTCTCAGATCTCGCCCGGCTCGATAAGGGCGATGACGACGCAGCTTTAAAAGGAGAACAACAATGAAAGTCTTTGTCGCAGGCGCTACCGGCGCCGTCGGAAAACAGCTCGTCCCACAGCTGATCGCCAGCGGCTATGAGGTCGTCGCGATGACCCGCTCCTCGCAGCAGACGGGCGTGCTCAGCAAGATGGGTGCTCAGCCGGTTGTGGTCGATGCCCTCGACCGCGGCGCCGTCATAGATGCCGTGAAGCGTGCCCGACCGGAGATCGTCATCCACCAGCTCACCGCCCTCACCGGCGTCAAAAACTACGCGAAGTTCGACCAGGAGTTTGCGCTGACCAACCGCCTGCGCACCGAAGGCACCGATCACCTCCTCGCGGGCGCCAAAGCTGCCGGCACGCGCCGATTCATCGCACAAAGCTATGGCAACTGGAACTACGCCCGCACCGGCACCGACCTGAAGACCGAGGAAGACCCGCTCGACCCAACTCCGCCGCGCAACCAGACGCAAACGCTTAACGCGATCCGCTACCTCGAAAACGCACTGCTCAGCACAGATGGCATCGAAGGCGTTGCCCTTCGCTACGGCAACCTCTACGGCCCCGGAACCGGATACGCCGCCGATGGTGACAGCGTAGCGAGCGTGCGCAAGCGTGCGTTGCCCATCGTCGGCGACGGTGCCGGC
>DASVOW010000558.1:0-6130 GCA_036383155.1 Ktedonobacterales bacterium | reverse complement strand
AGTGGAAGTGGGGTTGAATTGCGGAGCGCAGACGCAATGGGGCATACAGTCTACTGTATGCCGGCAGAGTTTGGGAGTGAGAATAGATGAAGGCCCACAGACGAGCATTGATCGGTGGGCCTTCGCTATGTGATGTTAGTAGGCTATTGATATGGGCCAGGCGGAACGTTGTCACGATACACGGGTGGCGGCGGTGGCGGTGGCGCAGTAGTGTCGGTGCTGTCCACGGTGGTCGTGGTGGTCGTCCGGCCATTGGTGTAGTAGCCGTTGTTGCGACGGCGGGTAAAGACCTCTATCGCGCGCGCGATCAGGTAGGCGAGCAGCGCGTAGACGATGACGGCGAGCACCGACGACAGCTCCAACACGCTCCCGTTACGTTGCGGCGTCGGGAAAACGCCCTCGAACGGCGCGATGAACGGCGCGGTCAGCGTGTAGATCAGGCTGGTGAAGGCCGCATCCGGATTGGCCGCAAGCAGCCGCAGGACGATGCGAATAATGATCAGCACCTCGATGATGCCGAAGATGAAGTAGACGATTTGCTCGCGGCGGTAGACGCGCGAAGCAGGAGTGGGATCGACTGTGGGTTGTTCAGGTGCCATCTGCCCTCACTCTCCCTCTTTCTGAGCGGAATGCTCGATGATGCAACACAATATGACGTCGAAACGTCGAAACACTTCCTCAACTGTCGCCTCGCGTGCCAACGACGCGGATGCTCCGGCGAGACGACACGCCGCTTCATTGTGCGGTCAATCACTCACTAAAGCATGTCCCGTGCCATCCCATCTGTAGGCGCTGCTCAATGTCACACGATGATGGCACTCTACGTCAATTGCCATGTTGCGCTGAGCCATGTGATGGTGGTGCAGGAGACATTCGTACCATCGAACTAGAACAGATGTGCTTGCAACGGGCGGTTATTCGTGATAGCATATAGAACAAGAGTTCAATTGCGTGGGGCAAGTCAAGACACAGGGCGTAAGACCATGAAAAGAGTAACAGAAGGGCACAGCAGTGAGAACGGAGAGGAGCAGAGACGATGGCGCGCATCCTTGTGGTGGACGATGATCGGGCGATCCGCGAGCTAATGAAGTTCGCATTGGAGTGCGAAGGGTACACTGTAGCGACCCTGAGCGATGGAGGTGAGACGCTGCGGATGCTGGCGAACCTAACAGAGCCATGCATCGTGCTGATGGATCTGATGATGCCGGGAGTCGACGGCTGGGCGGTGTGCCGGCAACTGGCGGCTGAGCCTGAGTTGCTGGGCCAGCATCGGGTCGTCGTGATGACGGCGCTGCGCATGGTGGATGCGGATCGCCCCACGCCTGCGAGCGCGATTCTGTATAAGCCGTTTGATCTGGATCAACTGCTGCGTCTGGTAGCAGCGCTCAATGCGGAACTACTGGCGCTGGAGCCGGTGGCAGAATGTGGTGGCGCTCCGATGGCGCTGGCGAGCTAGCAATCGTATAGGCGTACGGACAGGCAATGCGAGAAGCATCAGCGACGAGCGCCGACCTGGCGCGACCAGCCATTACCCACGCGCGAGGGGCGAACATAGGTGGGGAGCGCGGGTGGCTCGTTCCAGGCGGCGCTGCCGGGGAGCGCAATGGGCCGGTCAGGAGTGCCGGTAGGACGAGCAGGAACAGCAGTAGAGGACGATGCTGGAACGGGCTGAGACTCTGGCGCGGATACAACGGCAAGCGGCGATGATGCCGCTGTTGGAGCAGCGATCGGCATGGCAGGCGCAATGGGAGTGGCAAGTGGCATGGACGCAGACGATGGAACGGTGCTGAGTTGGGGAGACGCGGGCTGCGCCGCCGGGGTGATGGTGGCGCGAGCCGAGGCAAGTGCCGCTTGCAGGAAGAGCTGATAGCCTACGACGGCGAGCACGGCGCCACCAATCAGGAAGAGATAGAGGCCAAAGTCAGGGGAGACGACTGGCTGCGCGATAACTGAATGGCTGCCAATTATCACGCCCTGCGAGCTCCATGAATTCGCAACAGGCTGATAGGTGGCATTCTCGCGGCCAAGGATCGCCCAGTAGAAGATGCCTGCGCCCAGGCAGAACGCGCCGACGGCCAGAGGCGCGACGGCAAAGAGCGGGCGCGCACGATAGTCGGGGCGCATGATCGGGAGTGCGGCCAGGATGAAGAGCGCCAGGAGTGCCATTGCCGGTGTGCCGTTGGCGGCCATCGTCTTTTGCTGGCCGTAGACAATGGACCAGGGAGCGAGCAGATCAGCGGCGAGGGCGATTGCCGTCAGCAGCAGCACACGGCCGGCGGTGTCGCGTGGTAGGCCGGTGGCGCTGACAACAGCGGCGGGTGGCGTCGTTGCGGGTGAAGGGTGAAGGGTGGTCTGGAGAGATGCTGAAGCGAGCACAGCGAAGCGCGTGCCGGACGACGCGGCAGACTCAGACGACGTATCGCGCGGCGCTTCTGTGCTATCGCTAAAGGGCGAGAGACTTCGCCCACAGACGGGGCAACTCGCCGCGCGAAATGGCGCCTCCGCTCCACAGCCAAGACAAAACACAGCGTACTCCCTTCCACTCGCGGTATCACAACTCCTATTCTATTGTGTTTGACGAGTGGAAGGGTTGAAAAGGCTACCGAAAGAGACGATGAGGTGAGCCTGGCCGGCTCTACTCCTCGTCGTCCTGCTCATCCTCGGCGGCGCGGATTTGCGCGGCATGCTGCAGCGCCTCTTGCGCCTCGGCATTGCGACCGGCGCGATCCAGTGCCTGGGCCAGTGTCTCATAGCCGACGGCGAAGACGGGATCGAGTGAGACGGCAGTCTCGGCCATCTCGATGGCGTCATTCACGCGACCGACCTCGAGATACGTGTCGGCGAGATCGTTGCAGATGCCGGGGTTGAGCGGATCGCCTTCGAGTGCGCGCTCGTAGGAGGCTATCGCCTCATCGTGGCGGCCAAGGGCATCGTAGGCCGACGCCTGCTCGTAGAGCGCCTCAGGCTGGTCGGGGAAGCGCGTGAGGAACTCGCCGGCGGTCGCCAGCGCCGCATCGTACTGCGCCGCGAGATTCTGGGACTCGGCGAGGCGGGCATAGGCGTCGGCCAGGATCTCTTCGTCCTGCTCGCCGCTGGCGTCTTTGTAGTCGTCCACGATGGAGCGGAACTCGGTGATCGCCTCGTCGTAGCGCTCGGCATCGCGCAGCACCTCAGCCAGACTGAAGCGCGCGCCGGGCGACTCAGGGCGCAGCTCGGCGGCCTTGCGGTATGCCGCGATGGAGTCGTCGAGGCGACCCTGCTCTTCGCGCCACGTGCCGAGGTGCTCCCAGGCCTCCGCATCGTCCGGCGACAGATCCACCACGCGCTGCCAGGCATCCGCTGCCTCGTCGGGCTTGTTTTGCGACTCATAGACGCTGGCCTGCGTCTCGTAGGTGGTGGGGTTCTCCGGGTCGAGCCCGATCATCTGATTGACCAGATTGAGCGCATCCTGATCGCGGTGCGCCTCCAGATAGGCATCCACCAGATCGGTATAGCGGCTGAGGTCGCGCGGGTCCTCGTCGACGCGGCGCTCGAGGTCGGCGATATACTCAGCCTGCTCGCTCAGTCGCTCGCGCACGTCGCGCAGATTGTCGGCTGCGAGCGTGTTGTCGGGATTGAGGATCTGCGCCTGACGGTAGGCGAGGATCGCATCCTCAAAGAAGCCGAGGCTGCGGTAGGCGTCGCCGACGTTGATGAATAGCTCGTCGTTGCTGCTATCAAGCTCCAGCGCGCGCTGGAAGACTTCGAGCGCCTCCTCCTCAAGCCCTAGCTCGCCGTAGAGATTGCCAAGGTTGATGTAGGCGTCGAGCAGCGATGGATCGAGTTGGATGGCGCGCATGTACGAGGCAATGGCACCCTCAGGGTCGCCGAGATTCTGACGCGCCAGCGCCAGATTGTAGCGCGCACGCGCATCGCCAGGCACGACAGCCACAGCCTGCTCGAATGCTTCCTCAGCCGCATCGTAGTCACCTGACGCGGCGGCGGCGTTGCCCTGATCGATGAATGCCTGAGCGTCGGCTCGACCGCTCGCCGCGGGGGATGCGCCGTTGGCGGACCGCCCGTCTCCTCCCGCCGTGCCCGACTCCCCGGTCTGGCGTAGGTCCTCTGACATCTGGGTCTCTCCTCGTGTTGCCATCGTCTGTGGCACAGTATGTCCGTAGTGACAGCGGGTCGTTGTACTGCTTGGGTCTTTCGTGAGCACACCACAGAAAACGCAGAGAAATGCGAGAACGTCAATGGCTCCACTGCGTTCTCCACACGCTCTGCGTTCCTGAGTGAATGTCCGCCTCAGCTAGAGGGCGGCAAGTGCCTCATCAAGCTTCGCGACGGCCTCGTCGATCTCGGCAGGCTGGATGATCAGCGGCGGCACCATGCGAATGGTGGACGCGCCGGCGTTGGTGATGAACAGGCCGCGCTCCAGAGCGCGATCCATGATCTCCTGGGCGCGCGGCTCCGCGAGATCGAAGGCGCGCATGAGGCCGAGGCCACGCGTGCCGGTGATCAGACTGCTATACTTGCCGGCCAACCCAACGATCTTGCCGTCGAGATACTCGCCCATCTTCGTCGAGTGCTCCAGCAGATTCTGGTCGAGGATGGTGCGCACCGTGGCAACGCCGGCCGCGCAGGCGATGGGGTTGCCACCGAAGGTGGTGCCGTGGTCGCCCGGCTCGAAGATATCGGCGCGCGGCGCGGCAAGCATCGCCCCTATCGGCACACCACCGGCGAGGCCTTTCGCCATCGTCGTGATGTCGGGGCGGATGCCCATGTTTTCCCAGCTAAAGAACTTGCCGGTGCGGCCCATGCCAGCCTGGACCTCGTCGCAGATCAGAATCAGATCCTGCTCGTCGCAGAAGGCGCGCAGCCCTTGCATATATTCGACGCTGGCGGGATAGATGCCGCCCTCGCCCTGCACTGCTTCGATGAGGATGCCGGCGGTCTTGTCCGTCGTCGCGGCTTTGAGGGCATCCAGGTCGTTGAACGGCACCTGTTTGAAGCCATCGGCCAGCGGGAGCCACGTATCCTGATATTTCTTCTGCCCGGTGGCGGAGGTCGTCGCCAGCGTGCGCCCATGGAACGAGCGATCCATGCTGATGATCTCGTATGCGCCGTTGCGGTGGAGGCGGCCATACTTGCGGGCCAGCTTGATCGCGCCTTCGTCGGCCTCAGCACCGCTATTCGAGAAGAAGGCGCGCATGCCACCGCTGACGTTGTAGAGCTGCTCGGCAAGCTCGACCTGACGCTGGTTGATGTAGAGATTGGAGGTGTGGATCAGCTTCGGCGCCTGCTCGACAATAGCGCGCACGACGTTGGGGTGCGCGTGACCGAGCACGTTGGTGGCGATGCCCGCGACGAGATCGAGGTATACGTTGCCGTCGGCATCCCAGACCCGCACACCCTCGCCATGCTCCAGCACCATGCTGCGGTTGAAGGTATGCTGGTAGTATTTGCGCTCCAGGGCAACCCAGTCGCGTTTCTCCGAGGGCTGGGTGGTCGTGGTGGATGTGCCGGATGCGGGGGTGAAGGTCGTCATGGCTTCCTCTCTTTGTACTAGTTTGGCGTACTAGTTTGGCGCGACGCTGCGCACAGACATTCTAGCACCTAGCGGGTGTAGCTCGTATTCTCATCGATGTAGCCGTGGGTGAGGTCGCAGCCCCAGGCGGTTGCTGTGAATTCGCCCTGATGCAGATCAACGTTCACATAGACATCCTTGCCGGAGACGGCGCGCTTGGCCGCGGCCTGGTCGTAGTCGGTGGCCACACCCCCGCGCACAATCTGCACATCGCCCAGCGCCAGATCGAGTGTGTCGTGGGCGATATTCGCGCCGCTGGCCCCTACCGCCGCGATGACACGGCCCCAGTTCGGGTCGCCGCCAGCCACGGCACACTGCCAGAGGGGCGAGGCAGTGACGGCACGGGCAGCCTTGCGGGCATCGGCGTCGCTGGCCGCGCCACGGACGTTGACGATCATCAGGCGAGTCGCGCCTTCGCCATCGCGCGCCTGCTCGCGGGCGAGGTAGCGTGTGACGTAGCGCAGCGCCGTGACGAAGGCCCGCGCCTCGGGGGATTGCTCCGCTCCGGCACGCAACGGCTCATTGTCCGCGCGGCCGTTGGCGAAGATGAATACCGAATCG
>DASVOW010000557.1:0-2207 GCA_036383155.1 Ktedonobacterales bacterium | reverse complement strand
CTTGGCCTGGGCGTCGGGCGCGAAGCCCGCCACCATTGGGTCGTCGCCGTTGAGGATCACGGTCGCCTCAGGTGGGAGGTTGCGGATCATGGTTTCGAGCGCGGCGGCGACGCTGTAGAGCTCGCCGTAGCGGTCAAGCTGGTCGCGGAAGATGTTGTTGACGACGACGACATCAGGCTCGATCTCCGGCACGGCGTGACGAATGGTCGCCTCGTCGATCTCGAAGACGAGCACGTCGGCATCGAGCCGCCCGAAGACGCTTGCGCCATTGACGGCAACGGCGGTGACGCCAGGCAACAGGTTCGAGCCGGTGCGGTTTTGGGTGACACGGCGGCCGGATGCCTGCGAGATGGCGGTGATCATGCGGCAGGTGGTGGTCTTGCCATTGCTGCCACAGACGACAACTTTGCGGGCGGGGCTGGCGCCGACAACTTTGCGCAGCACGCCGGGATCGATGCGGCGCGCGATGACGCCAGGGAAGCTGGTGCCGCCGCCGATGCGCAGCAGACGCCCAGTTTTGCCGGCCATCTTGCCAGCGGAGAGCGCCAGGGCCAGGCGCGCCGTTCCCAGTGGACCGCCGCGACCTCTGCGCCTGGAGCGTTTGGTATTCGCGCCACCTGGGGACGCGGTCTTCGCCGTATTATTCACTCGCTCTGCTACGCCTGTCGAGGTGCTCGCAGTCGCGTTTGGCTCGTTCTGCGCCATGTTGTGTTCCACCCACCATTCGCCTGCATCCAATGTCAGATAGTGTGCCCAACTGTGCTCTACCTATCGGCGCGAGTGTAGCACGCGGAGATGCGGCGCGGCAACGAATATGGGCCGAACGGCTATGGCTTGTGGGTGGAGCCGGCGGTTAAAACCGCGGCCGGTGCCCGGCAGGCAATTGGCTCCGCTGCGCTCCGCCACAAAGTCCGGCCAGAGCCTGGCACCCACTTGCGCGGACTGGAGTTAGGCGTGGTGGGTACCGCTTGGGGACGGTGATGTTGCCGGATTCGTTGCCGATTTTTTGCCGGTGATGCAGCCAGTCCCGTTTGGGCGTGTGGGCTGAGTGGGCTTGTCGTGCGGCTTTGAGCTGTATAGTGGTCCGGCTGCCGTGTGTGCCGCACGGGTGTTGTTTGCCGGAGGTATTGCCGGAATTGTTGCCGGAATTGTTGCCGGATTTCTGTTTGCCGTTTTTGCCGCTGTTTTGATTTTCGAAGGGATACCGACGCTGGTATGGCAGCAGCGGACGAGGCAGAAGCAGGTGTGCGACATTGCCGATTTAGTTGCCGGAGATCTTGCCGGAAGGGTGAGCGGTAGTGGTGGGCGGCATGGGACAGGCGGCGCCTTTGTCGGCATGGGTGCGTGGCTGGCAGGTGCAGAGATGTGTGCGACGCACTGGGCACGATGGAGTAGTGTGGCGTGGGCGGGCAGGACATGGCGATCCTTTCTCATGGCGATCCCTCTTCCGTGTGTTAGCGCGCTATTTCTTTGCGCGTTTCCTGTGTATGGTCGGGTGGTGGCGCGGTGGTATACGACACTGGAACGAGAAGCGAAACCAATGTTCTATTGTGCAGTATAGATCGGGAGTGGAGGGGTGTCTGCGTTTTTTCTCGTTTGTTTTTCGTCTAAAATTCGTCGATTCCTCGTCTTTTTTTCGTCGATCACTCGTCTAAAATTTGTTTTTGGCTCGTGCGAGGCGAGCGGTGATACGTGGGAAGGCGGATAAATTCGGGAGTGGCGGGATCTATCTGGTCACACCAATGTACGCTGGTAAGTCACCTAGCCTAGAGATTGCAGCGGCACCAACTTCCTTGAATTGCTCAAAGGACACGAAACCTGTCGCCACACCAACAAATTGGATTGAAGCATCGATCGCAGCTTGATAATCCATAAGCGCGTCACCAACGTATAAGACCTCTGAACGTTTAATGCCCAGCCCCTCTAAGCGTAACAGGGCGGGATTGAAGACCCTGCCGTCTGGCTTGTGATGGGAAGTCACTTCTGCACCCTGCACAAACAAGAAGGCATCTTGTGGGACTTGCAGCCTCGTGAGATCTGCTACAGCGAATTCAGTATTCGTTGAGGTGACTACCCCGGCTACAATGCCATGGAGCGTAAGCTTGCTCAGCACCTCCAGGGTATCATCATGAATCTGTTTGGGGAACTGAGGTTCGAGGACCCGATTTGCTGCTCGCATGTTTTCAAGCGTATCGACATGATTGTAG